>JAKPQU010000486.1 GCA_029555925.1 Bacillota bacterium | reverse complement strand
GAACCTCCGCAGGAAGAAGACGAGCTCAGCATAGAAGAACCGCCGGAAGAACCTCCGCAGGAAGAAGACGAGCTCAGCATAGAAGAACCGCCGGAAGAACCTCCGAAGGAAGAAGACGAGCTCAGCATAGAAGAACCGCCGGAAGAACCTCCGCAGGAAGAAGACGAACTCAGCATAGAAGAACCGCCGGAAGAACCTCCGCAGGAAGAAGACGAACTCAGCATAGAAGAACCGCCGGTGGAGGAAAAAATCAAGCCAGGTAAACTATCAACAAAGAAATTATCTCTCTCAGAGCTTGGAATTTCCGATGAAGAGGAAGAGAAAAAAGAAGAGAAAGAAACTCCGGGGAAAGAGAAGGAAAGTGCAAAATTATCCGGAGAAATCGTAAAAGGAGCAAGGAAGCTTTCTACAAAGAAATTATCTTTAGAGGAATTAGGTATTTCAGACGATGAACCAGCCAGAAAAAAAATTCCCGTAACAGGAGAAAGTCGCGGAGAAGTAGAAAGACTTCTGAATATTTTAAATAACGGTTCCTCCATCGAAGAGAGGAAAGATGCCATCACTAGCCTTTCTCTTATGTCAGACAACCGTATTTCCCCTGCAGTCAGCAGAATTCTTCTGGAAGATCCTGCTGCTGAGATGAGAATTCTCGCTGCAGAAACACTTGTAGCCATAAAGGCCAGAGATTCTGCAGACTGGCTTTTGCGTTCCATTAAAGAGGAAAAGAACCCTGATGTTCGTAAAAAATCTGCCTGGGCATACAGTAAAATAAAATACAGCAAGTGAGTTTATCAGATGAACGTAGATAAGATAAAAAAGATCAGGTTTGAAAACAGAAAAATGACAATTTATGAATCTCTCGAAGAAGAGGGGATGCCGGTTAATTATAGTGATATATCTGTTTTAAGAGAAAAGGTAATTAAATTTATAACGTCTTTCGTGAATTTATATAGTTCTTATTTTTGTACCTATTGCTCCCAATGCGGTAATTGCTGCAGGAGAGAGAATATACTTGTAACAGGGAATGACCTCTTTCAACTTTCCACTGCCCTGACCCTGACAGAAAAAGAATTTTACAGGAAATACCTTGTTCCTGCCGGAACATGGTCGGAATACGATGGTTTCATCAGACTGAAAGACGGTAAATGCCCTTTCCTTGAGCAAAAGCCTTCAGGAAGATATAAATGTAAAATCTACAATGATCGCCCAGAGTCCTGCCGTTTATATATGTCCACATCGCCTCTCTGTACAAAGGATAGTAATGATTTAATAGAAGAGATTAAATATCTGGACATAGTAAATGAAAGAATTTTCTTTCTGTTAAATTCAGGACAATTTTACAGAGATCTTCCGATCAGTGAAGAACTGAGGATAGATTTTTCCGATCTGTTATCAACAATTGCTTCCATAAAAAATGAAGAAGCAAATAAAGTAAAGACTGCTCTGGGGAAATTAAAAGAGATAATTCAGGATGTAGAAGAAGGGAAAATTTCTCACGACTATTTTATGAAAAAAGTTCACACTTTGAAAGAAATGCTTACTACTATATGGAATCAGAGGATATCTTATTCTCGTGAACTGGAAGAACTGTGGACCAGAATTTCAAAAATAGAACTGGAAAATTTTAATAAAAATGAACCCTTATCCTATGCTCAGGAAGAAGCTCAAGATTCAGCAGAGAAACATGATTTATTATCTATTGAGAAATTCTCTCTCAAATCCATTATGTTCTGCCCTCTAACAATGAGTTTAACCTATACAGTAGATAAAACGGAATATAATTACTCTATAAACTATTCTGTAGATAAATCACTGGGAGAACATATAAAAGATTTTACAAAAAGATTATATTTAGTTATAAGAAAAAATTTCCCCAGAGTAATGGATAATTTCGTCCCCAGATGCTATATGTGTGGCGATTGTTGCACCATCTTTGTCATTGAGATAGAACCTTCTGACGTAAGAAGACTGGCAGACGAACTGAATATGACTGAAAGGGAATTCAGAGAAACCTTTACGGAGCCTCCACGCTATAGCTGGAATCCCGGAAGTGTTACTATGAAAAAATCTCTGGATGAAGAAGGTAACAGGTACAGATGTATATTTCTAAAAAAAGGTGATCTTGACCTTTATTATTGTTCGGTTCATGGTTTCAAACCCGATCTTTGCAGAGAATACAAATCAGGGAAACCTCAATGTTACAGACATATTAATGATGATCTTTACTATAGATTGTTATCAAATATACAGAACATAAATCTTGATGTAGAAACGGTAAGAGTAGATACTCCTTATAGCTTTTTTAAAATAGAAAGACCTGTACAGATAAACTGGAAGTACCATAAAGGCCTTAAAGATGCTATAGAAGCTCTATTAAACTATTTGAGACAATTACTGATTATCAAATATTTTCCCGGGGAGAAAGTCGAAGCTCCGGAAAAACTATAAAGAGGATTTTTTCTGATGGATAATAAAGGAAAAAAGAGTAAAGTAGAAAAAGTATACTTCGGCGGTCAGTGGGAAAAAGAGCAGGACGGATCTGTATGGGTGTTTTTTGATAAAGGAGAAGATGTAACAGAAACGATAGAGGAGAAAAAAGAAAAAAAATCTGAACCTGAGCCGGAATTACCAGAAGCACCTCCTTCATCGGATAACAAAGAGGTTATTTCAATAACAGATATAGGTCTTTCTACACTGGATCCACGTTATATAAGATCTCTACAGAAAATCGAACTCCCAAAAGAATTTACACAACAGGAAAAAGTCGAAGCTAAAACAGAAGTTAAATCACAGGAAAAAACAGAACTTCAAAAAGAGATTACGGTAAAACCTTCTATTGTGCAGAAAGAGATAAAGACAACTGTAGAGAAAAAAAAATTACCCTCACAGGACTATGCCGCAAGAATTGTAGATATAATGCTTCAGTCCAAAAAAAAGCAGGGGGAAGATATAAGAAAAAAAGAAAATTTAATAAAAATCAGGAGTGTAATCTATGATCTGAGCATGCAGGGTTTTTCATTCTTTTCTCTTATGTTTGACAGGGATACCTCTATAAGCAGTTCAAATTTTAAAAAGATGGGAAAAATAATCCAGAATGACCCGGCTCTGTCGTTAAAGATAATTCAGATTGCCAATTCTCCTTATTACGGCCTTTCTCAGAAGATATTCAATGTAGTGAAAGCTCTGAATATGCTTGGACTGGACAGGGCAAAACAGATAGTTGCCCAGGCATCGTCATCTACACTGTTCCAAAAAATAAGAAAAAAAGAACTCTTCAAACAGCTCTGGTATCATTCTCTGGGAACAGGGGTATTCGCCAAATTTCTTGCCAGAGAAAAAGGAGTTTCTCAGGATGAAATGTTTATGCTCGGCATGATGCATGATATAGGCAAGGTAATTTTATATGTAAGCCTTCCGGAACAATACGAAGAAGTTGTTAAATCCGTGAAAGAAAATCCTGTGCTCCTCATAGATGCAGAAAAGGATTTTTTCGGTATTGATCACTGTGAAGTAGGGAGAATGACCCTTGAACAGTGGAAGCTTCCCGAACAGATAATTAATGCTGCCCAGTTTCATCATGATCTGGAACCGGTTCAAAATCCTCATTGCCTGAAACAGCTGGCTATTGTACAGGCTGCGGATGTGCTGTGCAATCTCTCCAGAATAGGACATATAGGAGCAAAAAGAACGCAGTTATTTGATAAAAAGACGAAAGCACTTATGGGAAAAATTGAGAGCCAGAAACTCACAGAAGAAGTAAAAGAAGAAATAAAGGATATAGAGAATCTGTTACAATCGGAATAAGGAGCTAAAAAAATAAAACTGAAAGATATGCAAGTTAAAGTTGCTGTTTTATCAAGGGAGTCGAACCCGGCAGATTTATAGTCTGCTACCAGAAGTATGTAAGCAACTTATGTTATAGCATATCTTTCATATTAAAATTATATCATTTAGCAGTTAAAAGTCAAATTTTCTTTTCTTCTTTTTCCGGTTTGCCTGCTGTTACCATATCATAATCTTTTCTTTTTTCCAGTAATTTCTGTTCCGCCTCTATGGAATTTTTTAAATTTTCAATACTGAATTTGGCTATTTCATTACTCTTTTTCTCAAATTCGGAAAAATATTTTCCTGCCTGATAACCTATCTTCAGACCTGTTTCAAAACTTGTTTGAATGGCACTGTGAAGGGCTTCTCCTTCTTTTACAGGGAAAAGGGCCTGAAAGCCGAGTATAACCTTATCAAAAATACCTGTGTCCTTTGCAGGGCCCCTTACGAGATCGTCAAGTTTTACTTCTATCATATATAACTCCCCTCTTCATTAATAGTTTTGTACGTAATTTTATTTAAGAATTATATCATTCAGGAAAAAAATATTCAAGAAAGACCTTCTTAATTTAATAAGCTTCAACCACGAATCTGAATATTCTGGTAATTTAATAATTCAGGTGTATAAAAAACACACCTTTCTGCCTTTTACATTGAAGGGTTTTTAATTTCCTGTCAAGAATACTTGAATAATATCTTCAAATTTGGAGGTCTGGTATGTCAGAACTAAAAGAGATTAAAAAGGGTATGGTTCTGAAAGGTTCTTTTTGGCCTGAAGCAGTAAGAGTGCTCAGTGTTGATGATTTTGGTTTTGCTCTTCAAATAGATGCAGTTGGACGTGATACACGTACTTCTTATGAAGGAACAATGATTGATAAAAGTCAGTTGGAAAGGTTAGAAATTATTGCTGGACACCAGGGGCTTGATTTTACAGGAAATTCTCTTGCTTTTCATCTGGCTATCGAATCAAGAAGAATTCGCCTCGCTTATGAATATGATCCTTATTTTGCAGTAAGTATTTCTCAGATTGATCCTCTTCCGCATCAACTGGAAGCTGTTTATTCTTATCTTCTCAGACAACCTGTAATTAGATTTTTACTGGCCGATGATCCAGGAGCCGGTAAAACTATAATGGCAGGTCTTCTTTTAAAAGAACTTCGTTATAGAGGAATTGCAGATAGGATTTTAATTTTAGTTCCTCCTCTTATTAAAAGACAGTGGCAGGAAGAACTCAAGGAAAAATTCAGTGAAGATTTTACTATTATTGATGGTGCAATGAAAAATAATCTTACAGGTAAGAATTGCTGGCATGAATATGATCGATGTATTACTTCACTTTATTGGTCTGCAATGGATGAACAGCTTGATGCTCTTAAAGAAGTGGAATGGGATCTGGTTATTGTTGATGAGGCTCATAAAATGGCTGCTTATAGCTACGGAAAAAAAAGAGTAAAGATTGATAAAAAAAAGCTTTATCGCCTTGGAGAAGAACTATCACAGAGGACAAAGCATATGGTTCTTCTTACTGCAACTCCCCATAAAGGTGATTCTGAAAATTTTAGACTTCTTCTCGAACTTCTGGATAAAGATCTCTTTTCAGATCATCAGATTCTTGAAAAAGCTGTAAGAAGTAAAGAAAATCCCATTTTTCTCAGAAGGCTAAAGGAAGAAATGGTAAAATTTGATGGGAATAAACTTTTCCCGGAAAGGACTCCTAAAACTGTTTATGTGAAGCTCTCCGATGCAGAAAAGAATTTATATGAAGCAGTTACCAGTTATGTATCAGACCATTTTAATCGTGCTATACAGCAGGGTAAGCGTAGTGTCGGTTTTGTCATGATGCTTCTTCAGCGTCGTCTTGCATCATCTGTAAGAGCAATCAGACTTTCTTTAGAGAGAAGAAAGAAAAAGCTCAGCGAATTACTGGAAGAAGTGAAAAGATATAAATCAATAAGAAAAGAGCTTCTATTTGATGAAGATAAGCTGACATCAGAAGGTATTGATATTGATAATTTTGATGATATGGAAGAAATGCAGCGATGGGGTGTGGAAGAAGAATTATTAGAGAGGCTTTCTATGTCAGATTCAGAAGAGGAACTTGAAACAGAAATAGAGCTTCTCGCTGAGCTGGCAGAACAGGCTTTTGAAGTTGAAACAGGTGGTATGGAAACAAAGCTTCTGGAACTTATGGATACAGTAATGAAAAAAGAAGGTATTATTGAACGAAAAGAAAAACTTCTTATTTTTACTGAAGCAAAAGATACGTTGAATTACCTTGTAGAAAACCTGACACGCCAGGGGTTTAAAGTTGTAACTATAGATGGATCTAAAAACCTGGACCAGCGCAGGGAAGCACAGGAACTGTTTAAACATGATAAAACCTGTCAGATTATGATAGCCACTGAAGCTGGCGGTGAATCGATTAACCTTCAATTCTGTAATCAGATGGTAAACTACGATATTCCCTGGAATCCCAATCGCATTGAACAGAGAATGGGCCGTATCCATCGTATCGGGCAGAAAAACGAAGTTTTTATATTCAATATGGTAGCAAAAGATACCCGTGAAGGTGATGTACTTGGTAAACTCCTGGAAAAAATAGAAAGAATGAAAAAAGATCTAGGATCAGACAGGGTTTTTGATATACTGGGAGATCTGTTAGATGATTCAAATATAAAGTTGAGTGAACTTATTATGGATTGCATTTCTAACAGGAGAAAACTTACTGATGTTATTAAGTCCATTGATAAGGCTGTAAGTGAAGAACACCAGAAAACAATAGAAGAAGCAAAAGAACTGGGTCTTGCAAAACGTTATGTAAATCTTCCCGATATAAAAAATGAAGAAAATCATTCAAGAGCACAGAGGCTTATGCCTGAATATATTGAAAAATATTTTACTGATGCCTATTCTTTTATTTCTGACGGGAAAGAAATTCAAAAACGTGCAGACGGACGCTTCAGACTGGAGAAAGTTTCCCAGAAATTACGCAGAGAATATGACCGTATATTCCGTCGCAGATTTGGAGAAGTAAAGTCTTCATATCCGGCTTTTACTTTCCGTAAAGAAGACCTGGATAAAGATGATCCTTCAAAGGTTCATCTTTTCTCTCCCGGCCATTCTTTATTTGAATCAGTTCTGGAAGAAACATTAAAAGAAACTATTCCCCATCTTGAAAAGGGAGCCATCTTTCAGGATCCTGAAAGTGAAGAACCATACCTTTTATGGTTTGTAGAAGGTACTGTAAGAGATGGTCTTGGAAGAGAAATATCCCGCCGTATATTTGCTATTAAAGAGAAAAGTAACGGGCATATGCAGGCAGCGGGTGCTTTTATTCTTCATGATTTAAAGCCGGCAGAGTATAATGATTATTCTATTAAAGAACTGTCTCAGAAAACAGCAAAAAATAAAGAAATTAAAGGCTTTTTCTTTAAAAATATTTCTTCTTCATATCTTGAAGAAATAAAAAAAGAACGTCTCCATGAACTGGAAATAAAAGAAAAATATTTGAATGAATCCTTTAAGGTTCTTATAAATAAAAGCACTGAAAAGCTTATGCAGTATGAAGAAAGATCTTTTTCCGGTGAAGATATGCTTCTTGCCATAAGTGAAGAAAAGAAGAGGCTTGCAAATATAAAAATAAGGAAAAAAGAACGATTGAATGAAGTAGAAAAGGAAAAAGAGATATACCCTGTAGCTCCTGAAATTATTGGATTAACTGCTGTTTTCCCTATGTCAATTAAAGATCCTCAGTTAAAAGATACCATGCACAGGGATGATGAGGTTGAACTTATTGCTATGGAATATGCCATGAAGTATGAAGAGAAAGAGGGACGTATTCCAGAGGATGTAAGTTCTCAGAATCTGGGATTTGATATTCGTTCAGTTTCTCCTGACGGGGAAGATATACGTTATATAGAAGTAAAAGGCAGGGCATCTGACGGAGCAATTGCTCTTACAACGAACGAATGGGTAAAAGCAGATAGACTTCGTCATCTTTACTGGCTTTATATAGTAAATAAGTGTAAAATCAGTCCGGAACTTCATATAATCCAGGATCCTTTTAATAATATGGATGTAAGAGAAGAAAGGACTGTTGTAAGGTATCTGGCTGATGCAGGTGACTGGAAAAAAGCTGTAAAACTAACAGTTTGACTGATTTTATTTTAGAATAAATAATTATTTGAGGTATAAAATATGATAGTTTCTCATATAAGCCTGAAAAATTGGCGAAATTTTAGATCTGTAGATGTTGATATGGGAGAGAGAATTTTTCTTGTAGGCCCAAATGCATGTGGAAAGTCAAATTTTCTTGATGTATTGCGTTTTCTTTATGATATAGTCAAACAGGGAGGAGGCCTTCAGAAAGCCGTTAACGACCGTGGTGGCATTACAAAACTTCGCTGCCTTTCTGCAAGAGAAGACCCGGATGTTAAAATAGAAATACATCTTACTGAGAGTTCCGGGCAGAGTCCTTTATGGAAATATGCTCTTGGAATTAAACAGGAACGAGGATATCGTAAACCCTGCCTTGTCTATGAAAAAGTGTGGAAAGAAAATAAACTTTTACTTGATCGGCCAGATGAAAATGATAAAAAAGATAAAATTCGACTTACCCAGACACATCTTGAACAGATAAATGCCAATCAATCTTTTAGAGAAATAGCGAAATTTTTCGATTCTATTCTTTATCTGCATCTTGTTCCGCAACTTATACGTCATCCTGATGCCTTTCTGGGCCCCGGCATTCCAGGAGATCCCTTTGGAAGAAGTTTTCTGGAACGTGTTGCGAAAACATCTGAAAGGACACAAAAGTCACGACTCAAAAAAATTGAAGATGCGCTTCGTATAGCTGTGCCACAGTTGAAAAAGTTATCTCTTATTAAAGATGAATCAGGAATACCTCATCTTGAAGCGATTTATGAGCACTGGAGACCGAAAGCCGGGAAGCAAAGAGAAGATCAGTTTTCCGATGGAACTTTAAGGTTAATTGGTTTTCTATGGTCATTACTGGAAGGAGATTCTTTATTATTATTAGAAGAACCGGAGTTATCTCTAAATGCCGAAATAGTAAATAAAATCCCTTCTTTGATTAGTAAAGTACAGAAAAAAAGGAAAAGACAGATTATTATGAGTACCCACAGTGCCGATCTTCTCTCTGATCGCGGTATCGGAGGAGAAGAAATTCTTCTTCTTATACCTGGTTCTGACGGGACTGAGGTTCAGGTATCTTCTTCTAATAAGGAAATAAGATATCTTTTAGAAGGAGGACTCAGTGTTGGCGAAGCAGTTATTCCTCATATAACACCTAAAAATATTAATGATATGAGGCAGCTGAGGCTTTTTTAACAATGATACCTATAAATCTGGCTTTTGAAGATATATTAAGTGAATCTGTTTTGAAAAAAATAATTTTTCATTCAGGGATTCCTTATAAAGTCTGTAACTGCTACATTAAAGACGGCTTCGGTTATCTGAAAAAAACCATAAAAGGTTTTAATAATGGAGCTAAAGCTATAGCTTATCTGGTATTGACTGACCTTGATAATGGAGAATGTGCTCCAGGACTTATAGCGGAGTGGCTGCCCTGTCCCAGACATCCCAATCTATTATTTCGCGTTGCAGTCAGAGAAGTAGAAGCCTGGATTCTAGCTGATAGATTTAATTTTTCTAAATTTCTCGGCATAAAAGAAGATTTAATTCCAACTCCTGCAGATAATATTTCTGACGCCAAGCAATTTTTGATTGAACTTACAAAGAGGTCAAGAAAGAGAAGCCTCAGAGATGATATAGTTCCGAGGAAAGGAAGCACTGCAAAACAGGTACCCAATTATAATGAACCACTTATAAATTTTGTTAATTCTTTCTGGGATGTGGAACTGGCCAGGCATAATTCGCCAAGTTTAGAAGGTACTGTGAGAGCTATAGACACTTTTGAATTTCATAATTATAGATAAGGAGATTTCTCAATGGAAAAAAGACTGATAGAAGACAGTTTACCTCTTAAAGAAATAAGCGAACAATCGGCAAGAGAAAAATCAATCAGGCACGGCCATATTTCTACTCTTCATTTATGGTGGGCAAGAAGACCTCTCGCGGCATGCAGGGCAGCAGTTTATGCTTCTCTTGTGCCTGCCCCCGGAGATGAGGAAGAGAGAAAAGAACAGCATGAATTTATAAAAAAACTGGTAAACTGGGATACTCTTGAACCTTCTCATAAAGATCACTGGGTTATTGAAGAAGCAAAAAAGCGAATCCTGGAAGCAAACGGAGGAGTTCCTCCAAAAGTTTTAGATCCATTTGCCGGAGGCGGTTCTATTCCCCTGGAGGCTCAGCGTCTTGGTTGTGAAACCTATGCTTCTGATTTAAATCCAGTTGCACATATTATTCAGCTGTGTACTCTTTATTATCCTCAAAAATTTGCCCATCTTCGACTAAAGAACAAAGATGAATTTGGTCAGGAATATGATGGAGGATCTCAACTAGTTCATGATGTAAGGAAATGGGGAGAATGGGTTTATGAAAGAGTGAAGGAAGAGATAGGACATCTTTATGATACGGGTAATCCTGATGAAACTCCTGTGGCTTATATATGGGCAAGAACTGTTACATGTCCAAATCCTGCCTGTCGGTCTGAAATGCCTTTAGTAAAACAGTGGTGGCTTTTTCATGAAAAATATAAAAAAGTATCTATTAAACCAAAGCCAAATTTATTGAACAAATGTGTTGATTTTGATATTGTAGAAGATGATAAAATAAATTTTAATCCCTCTGAAGGTACTGTTATAGGAGGTAATGCTGTTTGTCTTTGTTGTGGACAAGTTTTACCTGTCGATGATATTAGACAATTATTTCGTGATAATAAACAAGGAGAACGTTTATTGGCAGTTATCTTTTATAATACAAAAATTAATGGTAAGAATTATCGTCTGGCAAATAGAAAAGATAAAGAAATATTTAATGAAGCAATAAAAAAATATAATGACCTTAAAAATGAACAAATAGGAGATTTTTCTGCTATACCAGATGAATTATTACCTCCTGTAGGGACATTGGGTATTCGAGTTAATAATTATGGATATAAAAAGTGGGGTTCTTTATTTAATCCACGCGAAATAGTAGCTTTAACAACTTTTTGCAAATATATTCGTCAAGCATATAAGGAAATACAGAAACAAGTTAATAATGAAGAATATTCTAAAGCAGTTATTACTTATTTAGCTTGTAGTTTATCTAATCTTTCACGAAAATTAAATACTCTTGCAGTTTGGAATGGAACTATTCAGAATGCTTTTGGTAGACAAGCCATAGCTATGATGTGGGAATATCCTGAAGGTAATTCTTTGTCTGAATCTGCAGGCAGTTGGAGAACTTATTTAGATTCTCTTTCAAATGGTTTGGAAGGTATAAATTTTAATAATTATTCTAAAGGTATTGTAAAAGGCTCCGCATCAAAATTAAACGTTACAGATAGCTATTACAATGCAATAATATCTGACCCACCTTATTATGATGCTGTTCCATATTCACACCTTTCAGATTTTTTTTATGTTTGGTTAAAGAGATGTATAAATTTTCTATATCCTGAAATTTTTGTAACTGAATTAACTCCAAAACGTTCAGAAATTATTCAAGATACGTTCAATAAAAAAACAAAAGATGTTTTTGAACAAAAAATGGAAGAAATTTTTTTAGAATTTGATAGAGTTCTTAGAAAAAATGGGCTTATAATTTTGATATATGCACATAAAACAACTGAAGCATGGGAAACATTAATAACAGGACTTTTACATAAAGATCTTATTGTAACAGCATCTTGGCCACTTCATACAGAGAGGCCTGCACGATTAAGAGCTCAGAAATCTGCCGCCCTCGCCTCATCAGTATTTATCGTCTGCCGGAAACGTACAATAAAAGAAGAAGGCTTTCTTGACGATGTGGAAAAAGAATTAAAAGAAGTCCTTTACGAACGCCTGAATTACTTCTGGTCCCAGGGAATCCGCGGAGCGGACTTCTTTATGTCAGCCATAGGTCCTGCAGTTCAGGTCTTCGGCAGATACAAAAAAGTGCAGACCTATGAAGGGAAAGAACTTACAGTAGGAGATCTCCTTACAAAAGTCCGTGCAATAGTCTCTGATTTTGCCATTGAAAGGATAGTAAAAAGCAAAGGTTCTCAGGAAATAGATGATGAGTCCCGTTTTTATCTCCTCTGGCGGTGGGCTTACGGATCATCTTCAATGCCGGCAGGAGAAGTAATTCCTATGGCCCAATCTCTCGGGGTGGAATTCAATGAGCTGGTTTCAAAATCCGGCCTTCTCCAGAAAAAAGGACAGGATGTATCTTTAAAATCTCCATTTGACAGAAAAAAAGAGAAGAATATGGGAGAACCTGATAATGGAAAATCTTCTCCTCTTATAGACATTCTCCATAGAGCAGTTAACCTCTGGCAGGAAGGAGACAGGCAAGAATTATCAAATTTTATATCCCGTGCCTGCCATAATGGAAGTGACACTATGGAGCAGCTTGCACAATCTATTATTGATGTTTTGCCTGACAATGATAAAGAAGCTACTCTCTATGTGAATTTTCTGACAGGTATGAGACAGTTGCCGGCAGCTAAAGAAGAAAGTAAATATATTCAGGAGGAATTCTAAGTGTTATAATAATTAAGGGGTGAAAGAAATGAAGGTCAAACAAAATCTTATACAATCAGATCCATCAATAATGATGGGGAAACCTGTTATTGCCGGAACCAGAATTACAGTAGAAATTATACTGGAAAAACTTGCTGCAGGAGAAACTATTGAGGATATACTTTCTGCTCATCCCCGTTTGACTGAAGAAGCTATTAAAGCGGCTCTTTCTTTTGCTGCTGAAGCTCTACGGGCAGATGTGATTTATCCTGTAGCCGGGGTAACGAAATGAACTTCTTTGCTGATGAAAGTCTTGACAGGCAGATAGTAGACCGTCTCAGAGTGGATGGACATAATGTTTTATATGTAATCGAAATGGAATCCGGCATATCTGATGATATTGTAATGGAATTAAGTAATGAAACATCATCTATACTGATTACTGCCGATAAAGATTTCGGAGAACTGGTATTCAGGCAAAAACGAGTTAATTCTGGAGTTATTCTCTCCCGACTGGCAGGCTCAAAACCGGAAGAAAAAGCGGAAATTATTTGTAATGCTGTAAATAAACATGGTGCGGAATTGATAAATGCCTTCACTGTTATAACAACTAAAACTATTCGTATACGCCAGAATGTTAATAGATAAAATCAGGAGGTTATCTTATGTCATTAAAACCCTGGTATCAGGTTGTTAAACTCCATGCAGATATTCGTGATGGGAATTTTACTCACGATCAGTTTGCTGCACGATTACACGATGTATTGATAAAAGATAAAAATAGCGAATATACAAATCCCCGTTTGTTTTTTGATAGAACCCACATAACATCCGGCCTTGAAAGCCTTCTTAAAGAAGTAATTGATAGAATTGAGGGAACTGGAAATACTCCCCCGGTACTGCAAATTCTTACTCCCTTTGGCGGAGGAAAAACCCATGCTCTACTTGCATTGTATCATGTTATAAGTAACGGGAAAGAACTGGAAGATCACCATTCCCTGGGATGTCTGAGATTGAGAAGAGGTAAAAATACTTTACCCGAAGCTCCTGTAGCGGTAATAGATGGAAATCAACTTGGATCTGATGTCTTCAGATATCCCGATGGAACTCAGGTAAGAACCCTCTGGGGGCATATAGCTTTTCAATTAATAGGTAAAAAGGGTTATGAAATTATTGCAGAAAATGACCGTTCTTTACGCTGTCCGAGCGGTGAAACAATTGACAGGCTCCTGTCTTTATCCGGCAAGGGGTTAATCCTTCTTGATGAAATTGTTAATTATATGGAATCTGCTGCTACAGTTGAAGTTCTTGACAGTACTCTCCTTTTTCAGACAAGAACCTTTCTTCAGATATTAACTCAAAATGCAGGAAAACATCCCAATTTTGTTATAGCTGCAACCCTTCCCAAAAGTCACCTGGAAGTTCATGGAGAAGCAAGTAAGGGAGAACTGGAAAGAATGAAAAAGATATTTTCAAGGGTTCAAAATCTCAGGGAACCGGTAGAAGGAGAGGAAATTTATGAAATTATAAAACGCAGGCTTTTTGCTGATACAGGAAAAACTTCAATTCATCAGGATATAGCCAATGCCTATATGATGGATTATAAAAATAGAACAAACCTTCCCGAAGAGGTAAAGAAAACAGATTACCATGAAAAATTCGTTAAAGCCTATCCTTTCCATCCATTTTTGATTGATATATTTTTAAGACATGTAGCTACAAATCCCGGTTTCCAGAAAACCAGGGGGGCATTACGATTACTTGGGCTGGTAGTTTCTGACCTGTGGAAAAAGAAAAGAGCAGATTTTATAATACATGCCGGTGATGTAGATTTGAATAATAATGAAATAAAAAATGAACTGGTAGAGTTGATAGATCCGGAATATAGAAATGTTCTGGAAGCAGATTTAACCGGTAAAGGAGCCAATGCTCTCATGGTGGACAAAGAAAACGGAGGAGATCATGAAGTTTCTGCTGTGGCACAGGGGCTGGCTACAGTGGCTTTTTTATATACCCTTGAAAAAGGGAGTAATTCCGTGGGCGCATCGGAAAATGAATTACATCTCGGCCTTGCCCGTCCCGGATTAAGCAAGTCTGTTATTTTTGATTCTATGAGAACTATAGAGGATAAATTGCATTTTATTTCAGTAGATGGAGGACGTTATAAATTCACAGTAAAACCAAATCTTACAAGAATTATATTTGATGAAAAAACAAGAGGGGTTACTGAAGATGATATAAATCAGAGATTAGAGAAAGAAATTGATAATCGTATAGGAAGAACACCTTTTGATACACGTCAGTGGGTTGAATCTCATATGGATATTCCTGATACGCCCCAGCCAAAATTAATACTTCTTCCAATGAAATATCCCTGGGGAGAAAAAGGGGACTTTAAAGATTCAGAAAAATTTATAATGGATATTGCCGATCATGCAGGACAGGGAAGAAGGATATTTAGAAATACTCTTATATTTTTATTTGCCGATCATAAGGAAATATCTCTGATTTCGGAAACAGTAAGAGAATTACTTGCTGTTGAAAGGATAAATATAAAAAAAGATAAATATAATTTATCAAAACAGCAGATACAGCAACTGGAAGATATGTATTCAAAGGCAAAACAGGGAATATTTAGATCTATATTAAATACTTACAGATATACAGGTTGGATAGGATCTGAAGGTAATCGCATTTGTGTGGAATCACGTGGTAGAGAAACAGTAAAAGAAGGGCAGAATATAAGTGATTATGTTCTTTCTTTTTTAAAGCAGCATAATAAGTATATTGAAGGACTTACGCCAATATTACTGACAAAATTTGATAAATTTAAAATATGGCCGCCAGAGGAAAAAACCTTACATTTAAAAGATTTACCGGGATATTTTAAACAATATACCCACCTTCCTATCTTAAGTGATGACAGAGTTTTATGTGAAGCTATCTCCGAGGGTGTATTTAATGGATATTTTGGATATGCAAAAGGTATGGATGTGTTAAATCTTGAGCTCTTAAAATATAAAGAAAAAATGTCTTCTGATGAGGTAAGGCTTGAAGAAGGTTATTATATTATTCGTAATGATTTTGCAGAAGAATTAATTAAAAAAGAGGAAGAAAAGAAAGTTCCCAGAGTTAATGAAGGGAAAGGTAAATATAATGTAACGGATGAAAGGGATGAGCAAAAAGATGAACAGATAGATCCTGAACCTGCAGCAAGTTCAGGATCTATTACTATACGTAAACCTCATACAGATGATTTTCGAAAAGTCTGGATTAACTGTGAAGTTCCTTATGACGAGTTTTTTAATTTCTTTAATGGAGTTATTAAGCCACTTGGTAGTAACAGCGATAAAATTAGATTAAAAATAAATATTGAAGCTGAAAAAAGTGATGGGTTTAATTCGACTATAATTGAAGATACGGTAAAAGAAACTCTTTATAATATTTTTAATAGTACTGATGCTTTTCAGGGAGAATAAAATTCCACATCTCAACAATAATGGCACAGTTTTTGCATTTTATATTATTGAAATGGTTTAACTGGTATAACAACTGGCATAGTATTTCAATAAAACATTTACATTAAACATATTTTCGAAAGGAGTGTTATATATGATAAATTATAGAAAATATTTTTTTATAATTTCTATGTTAATCGTTTCGCTTATTATTTCAACTTTTCCTGCTGAAAGTAAAAAGGTAAAGAAACTGGAGGTCTATGGCAAGATAGTGAAAGTTGACATTCCCAATAGTTATATAAATATTGAAAATCAGGGGGAACAAACACCTGTTACATTCAGCACATCCACACAGATAAAATATAACAATAAAACAATAGCTCCTGAGGAGATAAAAGAAGGAGACCTGATTAAAGCCAGCGGCCCTTATATAGACGGAGGGGTAATCGCAGAAAAAATAGAGATAATATCACGACAGCAGCAGGGTAATGAAACAGGTGGGCTTATAAAATCTATTTCTCATAATGGTACAGGTATAATGAAACCCGGTGATATATTAAAGGTTACAATGATAGCCTCCCGGGGAGGCGCAGCCTTTTTTAACATAACCAATCTGGTGAACGGCATACCTATGAAAGAAGTATCAGGAGGAAACTATCAGGGTGAATATACTATACGTTCCGGAGATAAAATAGAGAACGCCGTAATCAAAGGATATCTGGTCATGCCGGACGGGAAGCAGATAACCGTACAGGCCGTTACTCCTGTAAATATAAATGTAGACCTTTCTGAAATGATTATTTCACAGATACTGCCAAAAGAGAATTCAACTATTGATAATAACAGACCGAATATACTTCTGGTTATACAGGCTGACAGTAAGAATAAAGGGATAGTGCCTTCCACAGCAAAACTTACAGTAAATGGAATAAATGTAACATCAAAGGCACAGATAACAGAAAATGTTATTACCTATCGTCCGCCAGATAAATTACCGAATGGTACAAACAAAGTTGTTTTCAGTGCTACAGACTATCAGAACCGTCAGTTTATAAAATCCTGGTCTTTTAATATTCAAACCGATAGTCAGAATAAAGATTTAATCTATTCTGTAACACATAACGGACAGAACCAGTTACATCCGGGCAATAAACTGATTGTAAACATGTCTGGTGTATCAGGCGGAAAAGCAACCTTTGACATAGGTTCTTACAGAACCGCTATTCCAATGAAGGAAAAAGGCAATGGTATCTATACGGGAGAATATATTGTCACAAAAAACGATTCTGTACAAAATGTATATATATTATGCCATTTAGAGACATCTTCAGGTCAGAAAGAAAGTCTCACATCAGAAGAGCCGGTAATAAGTCTCGGCCCCTATTACTCTGCTTCCGTTTCACAGCCGGAGATAACAGAACCTTCCAATGGAGATACGGTATCTATGCCGTTTACAGTAAAAGGCAGGGCTACCCCGGGATATAAAGTCCAGATTAATGTCACATGGCAGATCTCGGTAATAGGTGTCATCAATCCGGCAGGTACTATGGCAACAAAAACAGTAACAGCTGACAGTAACGGAAATTTTGAAACACAGTTTACCTATGTTGTAAATTTCCCTTCGGAAACAAAATATACTATAAAAGCTATTACTATTGCCCCCGATGGCCAGAAGTCACCGGAAACAATAGTCAATGTTACACAGGACTGATGAGTTACACAGGACTGATGAGTTACGCAGGACTGATGAGTTAAGAGTGAATGAATTACTGAAGTAAGCGTAATAATACATATATGCTCTCGTGACGCGTAACGCGTAACGGGCAATGTCATTAAGTTAAGAAAAAAGATTTTATAAATTAATATTACCCTTATGGAATAACGTCTTATTTCCCTCCCTTGAGGGAGGGATTAAGGGAGGGTGTCTTTTAAGTTCATAATAACGTAATTATAACAGGAAAAAA
>JAKPQU010000454.1 GCA_029555925.1 Bacillota bacterium | reverse complement strand
GGCTCTACAGGAGTAATTCCCAATAACGGGTCAGTTACTACAATAGACCCTACTGCCACCCCGGGAACACTCGTTCAGGTTCCGGGAAACCCTACTGCAACACCGGGTTCTACAATACCTTCTAATTTACCGACAGGAACCTTTAAAGTGGAAGTTCAATTCCCCGGAGCAGGCTCAGGTCTGAGAGCGAAAGAACTCGCAGGTTCAGACCTCCCCTATAACTCCCATACCCTCAGAGTTACAATCACAGGTGAAGCAATCGCAACTTCAATAGCGGGAGAAAGAAATGACATTGACCCCACAGGAGCAGGAACTTATACACTTACTGTTTCCAATGTTCCCGTAGGTCTTAATACTGCCACAATAGAAGTCCTTGACCCGTCAGGAAACCTTCTCTGTCAGAGAAAACATGGATTCTATATGACCCCCGGAGCAACAGAAGGGCCGGGACTCATCCTGTTAGGTGTTGCCATACAGAGTGACGGGTCATATGTGCCTCAGAATATCGACATTCCACAGGGAAGCAGCATTTCTTTCCAGAACCATGATTACACAGATGACAGAACTGCCAGTATGAACAGCGGAGCGGTAACTGTAGGCCCCATAGGTCATGCCACTCATATTACACAGCCTGTTACTGCAGAGGTTTTCCCTGCAGTAAATAACATCTTTAATACTCAGGGACAGTTTGATTATGACGGTCAGACAGGAAGGGTTCTTGTTTACGGACTTCCCACTCTGACTTCTGTTACTCCTGATAAAGATTCTGCAAATGGAACTTCTTCAGTGAGTTTCACTCTTACAGGAACCAATTTCGGTACAAGCCAGGCAAGTGTAAACGGTGCAGTAAGATTCATTCAGGTTAATGAAAATGAGCCGAACAATCCCTGGGGAACTGTTTATAATCCGTCATCTTTTACTTCATGGAGTAATACTTCTATAGCAGGTTCCATAAATCTTCCTGCAGGGAAATATCGTATTGAAGTATCTGTGAGAGGAGAGAATACGACAGAGGAAATTTTCTTCTATAAGGGAACCGGCACATATCAGGTCATTGTGGGAGAACCTGTTGAGATGGTATTAATACCTGCCGGAACTTTTCAGATGGGAGATATAGATGGAGGGATAGGAGGCAGTGGTGAGCGCCCCCGTCATGAGGTAACAATTACAAGGGATTTTTATATGGGTAAATATGAAATAAGAAATAAAGAATATAAACTTTTCTCATCGTCCCATGCAGGTTCTTTCTATGAGCCAAATTATCCGGTAGAAACAGTAAGCTGGGCTGATGCAGTGGATTACTGCAACTGGTTAAGTGATCAAACAGGACGAGAGAGATGTTATGATGGCTCATATAATGTAGATATAACAAAAAAGGGTTACAGACTTCCTACCGAGGCAGAATGGGAATATGCATGCCGGGCAGGAGAGACAGTATTTCACGATTATTACTGGGGAGAAGATGGTATAAATCCATCTAATATTGCTTCATACTGCTGGTATTTTGATAATTCAGGAGGACATCCAAATATAGTTGGTACAAAGCTACCAAATAATTTTGGCCTTTATGATATGGCAGGGAATGTATGGGAATGGTGTAATGACTGGCATAGTTCTACTTATTATACAATTAGTCCAAGTTTTGATCCACTTGGTCCCATATCCAGTTCTTTTCATGTTACACGCGGTGGCGGTTTTGCCCATCTGCCAGATTGTTGTAGATCTGCTTACCATAACGGCTATGCTGCACCATCCTACCGCAGCAGTAACTTTGGCTTCCGCATTGTCAGAACAAAATAGTCTGAACCGCGATTTATATGAGAATCGTAACGCGTAACGCGTAACGCGTGACGGGAGGAACAGATTCTCATACTTCGTTGTGACCGAAACGGTCATGGCAGTTTTCAGGATTTAAGGATTGCCGGGATTTGAAACAGGTTACAAAATCCCGGTAATCTTTTATAATCCTGTAATCCCTGTCAGAAATCATATTCACTGATTATATTGTTTTATCCTGCTATATATGATAATATTAAATTATGAACATAGATAAAGGAGTTGATAAAGTTGAAAACAATAGAAACCAGTGCTTTAGTATCAGAAAATGGAAAACTGGAATTATATCTTCCCGATATATCACCGGGCAGGTATAACATAGTTATGGTTATAGATAAAACTCCTCTAATGGAATCTGTACATAAACCCGGGTTAAAATATAAAGATTTAAACTGGGATAACTGGCCATTAAATTCTACATTCAGACGTGAGGATTTATATAATGATGAAGGACGTTAAGGAGCTATTTATAGATACAAATATTTTAGTATATGCAACCAGTCAGAAATCACCTTTATATGATCAGGCAAACAAAAAACTGGCACTGGCATCAGACACAGGAATTGCTTTAATAATAAGTCCACAGATTATTAGAGAATATTTATCGGCTACTACAAGAAATCTCCATAACAGTCAGGCATACGATGATATTATATATAATATCCAGATGTTTCAGAATGATTTTCATATAGTAGACGATAATAAAACAGTAGTTTCTGCCCTGGAAAAATTAGTACAGGCCTATTCTGTTTCAGGTAAACAGGTTCATGATGCCAATATAGTAGCTACTATGCAGGTGTATGGGATAAAATATTTATTAACTCATAATATATGTGATTTTGATAGATATAGTAATATCATATCTATAATTTCCCTTGTCTGAAGTAGTATTTTTTGCTTGATAAATTAACATAAACTATTATAAAGAATCAATCCAATCATGATAAATAATTCTAATATACCTCACTATAATTGATGTGTTATCCAGTTCAATACAAACAGAAAGAGAGCTTTAATATATAATAATAAAAAACTGTAAAAGTGTAAAATTTACATAGTGTAAAAATTTACACTTTTCTCTCACAAAAAATCATTTTCCCGGAGGTCTTATAAAAAATTTTCTGCCTTATACCACAGAGCTTCGTGTGAGTAAAACAGAATATTTTTTCTTGCCGGTATAAAAATTGCCTGTATATAATGATATAAATAAAAAGTCTGCTTCAAAAAGCATGGAATTGCGAAGAG
>JAKPQU010000418.1 GCA_029555925.1 Bacillota bacterium | reverse complement strand
AGGATTAGGGGGTCGGTACTTCTTGGAGGAGCTATTGTTAATGCAAGTGTAAAGCCTACTACAAATAATGCCGGATTTGTAACTGCCACAACACCGCCTATTATAAGACCGCCTACTGCTAAAAAATTCCAATTAATGCCGGTAAACTCTATACTTGTTCCAGGTATAGTCTGCTTCAATCCAAGTCCTTTATATTTACTGTTCCAAAACCCAGCTTCTCTCATTCCTTCTATAGTTACACTGTTTTTATAGTCTGCACCGTATCTTATTGTTATTGCTGTTCCGCTCGTTGTACCGCTGTAACCGTTGGCTGCTTCCCATCTAACTCCTTCTATATCGCCAAAAATATTTCCTATTTTCCCTTCTTCTTTTAATGTCCCTTTTATTTCTATATCATCATATCCGCCTTCTGCATTTTTTCTCTTGAGTATTATCTCCCCTTTTTTATCGCTGTCTACTATCAGGTCTTGTCCTTCGTCACTATCTTCATAGAACACATACTTGTCATTTCCACTGCCGCCGTGAAGTCTGTCATTTCCTGCTCCACCATATAAAAGGTCTACTTTTTCATCATTATCAAATGTAGCTGTCTCTCCGCCTATTAGTATATCGTTGCCATTTCCACCGTATAGTCTGTCTTCTCCTGCTCCGCCGATTACTATAGTTCCATCTTTTTCTGCTGTATTATCTCCTGCCCATATTCTGTTATCTCCATCACTACCAATTATTTTCTTCACTTCATTTGATGCAATTACTGTATTATTTTGATTTTGATACTCTATCAGCTCTTCTTTTATAACTTCTATCTGTTTTTTTGTATTTAAGCTGATTCTTCCTTTTACAATTTTATTTTCAGATATTCCGGGTTGTATCTCTTCTACTCCTTTATCTATATAACAGTCACTATATGTGCTAATTACTGTTTCTTTCATTAATAATGCATCATATAAGTCCCTGTTTTTTCGTAAATCTATATCTTTCGTCTCAATATTTTCACTGCCTTTCCATACTGTTCTAAATCCAGCAAATAAACGATTCTGTAACTCTATATTT
>JAKPQU010000408.1 GCA_029555925.1 Bacillota bacterium | reverse complement strand
TTAGAAAAATTAAAAAATCTCAAAAAAGACTTAATCTGAAGGTATAATAAAATTAACAGGTTATTTTAACTTGACAATGTCAGGTCAATATTTATGAATGAATTGAGATTTCTACCAGAAGCTGTCAATACAATATATTGCTCTTTCCTGATATGATTATGAAGAAAAAAAAAGATACATCTTATATGTTACTTATAATTCCTTCTATAGTTCTCTTACTTCTGGCTGTGCTGTTGCGTTTCTCCTGTGACAGAAGTTTTTATAATCTTGAAACAGCACAGTTCGCCGCTAAAAATCTTACAGAAGACAACCCTTTTACATCTGTCGTTTTATTTTATTATTTTAAGAAGTTTTTTAACATCTTCTTTATATACCATATAATCCCCGTTTATATTTTTCTTCTGCCTTCAATAGTTTTACTCTCCCTCTATCTGTCTTCCATGAAATTTTCTCTCCCGTCTGTTAAAAACGAAAGAAAATTACTCATTATTTTATTCATTGTTTCATTCTCTATTACACTGGTATCACATTTTTTCATAACAGGCCATCTTCCTCCTGTAGGAGACGAGTTCTGTTATATCTTTCAATCAGATGTTATGGCTCAAGGAAAACTTTATGAAACATCTCCTCCCTGTTCTGCTGCATTCCATAGCTGGAGTATTATCAATGACGGTAAATGGTACAGCAAGGTTACTGCAGGATGGCCTCTTTTACTTGCTTTCGGCAGATTCTTTCATGGAGAATTTATAATAAATCCCCTGCTGAGTGCTTTGTCAGTTGTATTGCTTTATCTTACCGGCAAATTATTACTCGGCACTGAAGGGGCTTTTCTATCGGTCTTTTTTGCCATTCTGTCACCTCTGTTTTTTTTACTCGGCGGCACTTATTTCCCTCATAATGGAGTCTCATGTTTTACCTTTTTATTTATATACGGCATATTCAAAAGTTTTAATGATACACATGTTGTCTATCCTCTTATGTCAGCTCTATCTGCTTTACTTCTTGTTATTATCCGCCCCGGTGACGGCCTGTCCATATGTGCCGGCACTGTTCCTCTTATGATCTATCTTTTTATAAAATCAGAGAGAAAAAAATTTTTTCTATTAAAGGTATTGTTTATAATCTTACTCTTTTTTCTCGGTGCAGTTATTCTGTTAACGGTTAATAAAATACAGAACGGAGATCCCTTACTCTTCGGTTATGAAAAATATGATCCTGACGACAGATGGGGTTTTACTCCTTTTGTTCATACACCTCTTCATGGATTATTTAACAGTGCTTTTTCTTTCATGAGAAATTCCTTCTGGACTGTGCCTTTTATTGCTTTTTTTACGTTATTTTCTCTATTCCGAAAAGAATTAAAAATTATTTTATTACTTGTACCTGTCCTCTTTCTGGGTATTTCTTACGGAGGATTCTATTATAACGGTGCCTTTGAGATCGGTTCACGGTACTATCTTCCTTCTTTTATGCTGTCTTTAATCCCTGCGTCGGCAGGATTTCTTTATGTGAAAAAATGGCTCGAAGAAAAGAATTTTAAAGGAGCCTGTATGCTGTCTTATTCCTTCATAATTACTGTCACAATATTCATGATGACCGGAGTATTTATAAATCTTTTTTCTTCTGTTAAAGACCAGTATCGATTCAGATGTGAACCTGCTGCATTCATATCAGATAATTTGAATATTAAAGAGCCTTCTGTTATTTTTCTGAGAGGTCATGGTTATTTTGGCAATATGTTCTTTATCAGGAATTTCCCTGATTATAAATCTCAGAAGATTATTACTGTGCTTTATCTTGACCCTGTCCAGAATGAAACTGTTATAAAATCATTTCCTGACAGGAAGGTTTATACCCTTGAGTGGGAGGGAAGAGAAGGGAAATTTATTGTTAAAGAAGGAATAGATAATGAAAAGACAGTAAAGAATTATATGGACGGTGCCAGTAATTATATAGAATTTAACTGGGATAAGGCAATAGAGTGCTGTCAGAGTGCCCTTTCTGTTGAACCTGATCATATTGAGGTTTTACATCTTCTCGCAATGCTCTATGATGCAAAGAAAGAATTTCCGAAAGCTATAGAAATCTATAAAAGACTTTCAGCCATACTGTCTTTAAGGGATATTGCTTTATACCAGACAGGAAGGGACCTGGGGGAAATGGGAAAATATGCAGATGCAATAAATACGCTTGAACAGATAAAACCTGATGACAGAGATCTTTATATGAAGGCAGGGAACTGGATTAATTATTACAGAAGCAGATATTGAAGAAGTTACTTTTTTTCTATTAATTTCTGTGTTATAATATTTTTATGTGATTATTGGAATGTTCCCGTTACAGGTTTGAAATAAATAAGGAGATGAATTATATGGATACAATAGATCAGAATCTCTCTGCCAGAATAGAAGATATGAAGGTAAAAATGAAATTGGAAGCTATGTCTGAAACAATACTGAATATGAATGCAGAAATGAAGATAAGATTTAATTCTGTGGAAGAGCGTCTTGATAAGCTTGAAGGCAGAATGGAAAAGCTTGAAGGCAGAATGGAAAAGCTTGAAAGCAGAATGGATAACTTTGAAGGCAGAATGGATAACCTTGAAGGCAGAATGGATAAGCTTGAAAGCAGAATGGATAAGCTTGAAGGCAGAATGGATAAGCTTGAAGGCACTATGGATAATTTTAAGCACGATATAGATCGGAAATTTGAACAGACCTTTGAACTTCTGAGAGAAATAATGAATAAACTGCCGTGAAAATATTAAACCGGTTGAAGAAACCCTTCAACCGGTTTATTTTATTTACGCCTGTTCAATGGCAACTATACGGCATATACTGGATTCTCCGCCTACAAATCTCCAGGGGAAGCATCCCACATAGGTTCTCTTATTGAGAAATCTCTTTAATTCTCCTCCCAGGTTTTCTGCATGTATAATATCTTTCGGGAAGAGATCTATATGCATGAGCTGATAATCTTCAGTGGGGAAGAAATCATCAAGGCCTTTATTATATTTCTTTCTCAGGAATTTTTCTGCTTCTTTTGCCTGTGTGGGACACCATTCTCTTATCTTTGTATTCATGGGATGATCTGCAGAGCCGCAGTCCACGCCTATCCATTTTATTTTTTTCTTCATGCACCAAGTTGAGAATTCTTTCGTTGGCCCGGGATGTTTTACCATGTAACGGACTTCATCTGCTTCCGGCTGATCCCAGGCATATTTCATATAGCCTGTATGTATTAAAAGAATATCATTTTCTTTTACTTCCACACGTTTTTCGATCTGTTCCGATGTGTAAATATCGTAATCTTCGGTACAATCACTCAGATCTACCACTGCAGCAGGTCCTGTAAGTTCCTCAAGGGGTATGCTTGCAATGTCTCTTCCATGTGTGCAGAAATGAAGAGAACCGTCTAAATGTGTTCCCACGTGGTTGCTCGTTGTTATAAGCTGACCGTTTGCTCCATTGGGTGCAAGACGCTTGAAGAATTTCACCTGTAACGGCTCGTACGTAGGCCATGCAGGTGTAAGAACACTTAAAGGCTGGGTAAGATCATAGAATTTTAAATTCATGTAATTAAACACTCCTTAATAAATATTTTAATAATGTGAGGGTCTAGCTTAATAGCTGTTTACCAGGTATTACTGCTAACATTTTATTTACCGTATCTTTATGGGGATATTTGTTCTGAAAGTCTTTCAATGTGTTGAGCATAACCTGCGCTTTTGAGAGGTTTTCCACTTTTCTGTAATTTTTAAAGATATTCAGAAATTCTGTTCCTTCCGATGTTTTAAAATAAAGTCTGAAGTTAAATTCTTCCTGATGTTTCAATAGTGTCATTATTTTCAACACCTGCCTTATTGAAAATTATAATAAATAATATTTTGCCCCCTGACAACTTTAAATGATTAATTCTGCATTTGTTAAAAAAATCCTTTAAAAAATAAAAAACTTATTGTATAATTAAATTTTAGTAAAGGGTGAAGGGTGAAGGGTGAGCATGGACGAACCGTATTCGCCCGATACCGGCGAAAATACAGGCATTACGAACCACCCGTCACGCGTCACGCGTTACGCGTCACGATTATAACGCATCACGACCCCACACACCCGTCACGCATCACGCGTCACATATAAGAGGAGGTTATTTTTATGAAAATAGGAGTCTTATTACATGGCTGTGGCGTCTTTGACGGTACAGAAATCCATGAAGCAGTTCTTACACTTCTCTCTCTTGACAGAGCCGGCGCAGAAGCCGTCTGTATGGCACCTGATAAAGATCAGATGCATGTCATCAATCACATTACAGGACAGCCTTCCGGCACGAGAAATGTCCTGGAAGAATCTGCAAGGATTGCCAGAGGTAATGTGAAAAATATTAAATCTGTCAGTGTTGATGATATTGATGGCCTTATCATACCGGGCGGTTTCGGTGCTGCCAAAAACCTCTGTGATTTTGCCATAAAAGGAGAAAACTGCACTGTCGATCCTGTTATAGAAGATTTTATTAAAAAGGTTCATGATAAGAGAAAACCCATTGGAGCAATCTGTATAGCACCGGCCCTTGTGGCAAAGATACTCGGGAAAGATGAAAAAATCAGAGTAACCATAGGAACAGATAAGGCTACAGGTGAAAAATTAAATAAAATGGGTGCAGAACATATAGAATGTGCTGTAAATGATTTTGTAGTGGATGAAAAATACAGAATAGTATCTACACCTGCCTATATGCTGGGCCCCGGAATTAAAGATATAGCGGAAGGCATAGACGGTCTCGTAAAAGCTGTGGTAGAACTGGCAACAAAGTAGTAGACTGCCATCTTAATCGGAATGTGTGTCATTGTGAGGAGCAAAGCAACGAAGCAATCCCGCAGTATTAATTTCTATCATTGGGATTGCTTCGCTTCGCTCGCAATGACACAGTTTACCCATCAAAATCATTGTGGTTAACTACTAGTAGTTAACCGTGATCAGTGAGTTTTTTTACTCACTACCCGGTGGTAACTGGTCACTGCTCACTGGTCACTGATTTACATTCTCTGCCATAAGTTTTGTTACGGCTTTAGTAAATAAAACCGGATCCTTGGGCCTTGAGCCTTCCAGTAAAAGTGCCTGATCGTAAAGCAGCAGTGTATATTCTTTCAGTAAATCACTGCTACTGTTTTCTTCAAATATTTTATTCATAGACTCTACTACCCTGTGAGCAGGATTTATTTCAAGTATTCTTCTGGCTCCCGGTACATTCTGCCCCATAGCCTGCAATATCTTTTCCATCTGAGGATCCATATCCCCTTCATCTGCTACAAGACAGCATAACGAATCTTTAAGCCTTCCCGAGAGGCGGACATCTTTTACGTCATTTTTAAGCTCTTCCTTGATAAAATCAATAAGCTTTTCATACTTTTTCTTTTCTGTTTCTTTCTGAGTTTCTTCAGTTTTATCGAGCTTTATATCACCTTTTATTACTGATTTGACCTTTTTGCCTTTATAGTCATAAAGACTGCTCATTATAATATCATCTACTTCTTCTAACATTATAAGGACTTCATAGTCTTTTTCTTTAAAGGCTTCCAGGTAGGGAGAATTTATGACTTCATCGCGGGATGTGCCTGTAATATAGTAAATTTCTTCCTGGCCTTCTTTCATGTTCTGAACATATTTTTCGAAGGTTGTGAAAGAAGAGGCATCTGTTTTTGTAGATTGTAAAAGCAGAAGCTCTGCCAGCACTTCCCTTTTGGAGAAATCATAATGTATGCCTTCTTTTAAGATTTTACCGAATTCTTTATAAAATTCAAGATATTTCTCATATTCATCCTTTTTCATTTCAGAGAGTGTATCAATTATTTTTTTGGTAAGATTATTTTTGATAATCTCTACCTGACGGTTATTCTGCAGTATTTCTCTTGAGATATTCAAAGGCAGATCGGACGAATCTACAACACCTTTTACAAATCTGAGATAAACAGGGAGTAATTCCTCACAGTTAGACATTATCTGCACCCTTTTTACGTAAAGTGTGGGGCCATATTTAAAATCTCTGTAGAATATATCGAAAGGCTTTTTGCCCGGTATATAGAGTAAGGCGGTAAATTCAGATGTTCCTTCTGCTTTATAGTGAATTACCTTTGCAGGATCTGATATATCTCTGGAAAGATGTTTGTAGAATTCATTGTATTCACTGTCTGTTATGTCTGATTTAGATTTAAGCCATATGGCTTTCTGTGAATTCAGTGTTTCTTCTTCAATTGTTTTTGTGTTGTTTTCACCTGTTTTTTCCACATCCATAACTATGGGATGTTCTATATAATCAGAGTATTTTCTTATTATGTTCCTTATTTCCCAGCTTTCCAGATATTTATGTTCATCTTCTTTTAAATGTACTATAACATCTGTTCCTCTGTGTTCTTTTTCCACTTCTTCTACCGTAAATGTTTCATCTGCAGCGGATTCCCATTTCGTGCCGCCTTTTGTCCCTCCTTTTCTTGATATAACCGTAACCTTATCTGCTACCATAAAGGAAGAATAGAAACCGACGCCGAACTGTCCTATTAATTCGGGATTATCTCTTACCTCTTTTTCTTTCAGAGCTTTTAAGAATTCTTTAGTGCCCGAATGGGCAATAGTTCCAAGTTCTCTGATTATGTCTTCTTTTGTCATACCAATGCCATTGTCTCTTATTGTAAGGGTTTTCGCCTCTTTATCAGGGATGATTTTAATTTTCCATTCTTCATTTCCCTCTAAAATATCGCTGTTTGTAAGAGACTCATATCTGGCTTTGTCTATGGCATCTGATGCATTGGATAGAAGTTCTCTCAGGAAAATTTCTTTGTTTGTATAAAGTGAGTGAATCATTAAATCTAATAACTGTTTTACCTCTGTTTTAAATTCCATTTTTTCCATAAAATCACCTCTTTTTATAAATCGTGAGTTGTGATGCGTGATGCATTATAATCGTGACGCGTCACGCGTGGGGTAAGTTGCTCACTACTCACTACTTATTTTTCAAAAAAATATATTACAAAAAATAAAAGAGAAAGTCAAGTATTACTATTTCTGGTAATATTTCTTTGCTTCTTCCGGAATAAAGAGTTTACCTTTTATAAGATTTTCTACCAGGGCTTTATTTTTTTCATTATTACGTAAAAATATAAGGGCATTATTGTCCTGATAAATGTAAAGCCATTTATCCTGTTTTTGAATAACGAGTTGAGCCAGGTCATTGTTTACAACCTTATTTATAAAAATTATATCTATGTTATATAGATCTACGATTTTCTCCCAGTTAACCCTTACCATCAGTTTTTTTACAAGGTCAATTTCATCTTCCTGAAAATTCAGTTCTCTTAATTTAAACGTAATCGTATCAGGTGTAAATACTCTATTTTTCATCATGTTGATTATATCAAATTTATTTTTTGTAAGACTTTTTCCTAAAATTTCCATTCCTCTGTCGTCGAATTCGAGCCATCCGTCTCTGCTGCCCAGCAGTTTGTACTCATCATAAAGTTTTTCATCATAGACTCCATGAGCTCTTCCGTCAATAAAGCCCGGATTGTCAGGGAAGAGATTCCAGTAAATATATCCTCCCCAGTTATAATAATTCAGGAGTTTTCCTTTTATTTTATTAACCCTTAGAAACTCACATGATGCCTTAGGAAATGAATAATCTACCGTCATATAATTAAATAAGCTTCCAGAAGCTATTACTCCCGGGAATATCTGCATATAGAGTATATAGGCGTATAAAAAAAATACTGCAATCATCATGGTAAATAGAGATATCATTCTGTTATGTTTCTGTAAAAATATTACGGATCTGTTATTTTCTAGCCGTCTGATGATATTTCCGGCAGCCATACTGAAAGCCTGAAATAATAAAGGAGAAGAAACAAATATGAAAAGAGGTATAAATCTTCTGGAGCTGATTGACATAAAAAGGGTAAGATAGCTTATAAAGAATTCTCCCGTATATAATCTTCTCCATGAAAGCATGGAAAATATTAAAAATACTATTGTATAGGGAATATAAATAGAAGGACATGTAAAGGCCATTATGTCACTGTAAAAAGGAAATTTCCATGTTAAAGGAGGAAGCCATTCCAGTGTATCTTTAAAACTTGGCTGATGAAGAATTTTAAACGGAAATTCATAAACTCTTATGCCATAGGGATTTATGAGACAGACAAAAAAGCATATAATCATCATCACAGGCAATATGATGAGAGACGTTCCTTTTTTTTCCTTATTGTTTTTATCGTATTTTCCAATAAATCTGTCAATTACTTCCCCCATAAAATAACACCAGAGGATAAAGAAAATATACATATATCCTCCATGAAGATTGACCCATGGTATCATCATTACAGGGATTATATAGATTACCCATCTTTTTCCCTCTCTGTACAGGTCAAATAATAAGACAGAAATATTTATGAATATAAATGTGGAAAGCTGTGCTCTTATATCCAGAAAAATTTTTCCTACAAAGGATAAAATAAATAAACATATCAATACATACTGGTAATTGCCGGTCTTACGATAGACTCTGAACAGTACGAGAGAAAATATTACAGTTACCATGATTATTTTATATACTGCAAGACCCTCTCTTCCGAAGTCTGAATATATAAGGTAAAATACTACATTTGTCAGCCATTCGGAATTAATCCATTCTTTACCGTAAAAAGTATGGGAGAAAACATCTGTCTGCGGCACAGTCCTGTTTTCCACTATATATCTCCCGCATGCAAGATACCACCATGTGTCACCTGCTCCTATACAGGTCAGGGTTGTAATCATAAGCAGTAATATAGCTATGAAGATAGCCGGTAATAATAGAGTAACATTCAGTATGATTTTTTCGAAATCCAGTGTTTCTGTTTTTTCTTCTTTCACAAAAAACTCCTTTATTATATTATTTATATAATTTTTATATTATACTATAATTCTAAAACTTTTGAAATATTATTTGTAGAAGGTTTAAATATCTATATGTCGAATGTTCAAAATAAAGTTTAATGATAAATCGTGAGACATATGACTGTTCAGACTGTTCACATTGCCTCGCGTGACGCGTCAGCGTCACGCGTCACGGTTTAAAATAAGGAGCGTTTTACATGAGTAAAGAAATTAAATCAAAAGAGGGAAGACTTGGAGTGTTGCTTCCCGGTATGGGTGCCGTAGCTACTACCTTTATGTCAGGTGTTATAGCTATTAATAAGAATATAGGAAAACCCTTTGGTTCTCTTACACAGATGGGAACTATAAGACTCGGTAAAAGGACTGAAAAAAAAGCACCTCTTATAAAAGATTTTATCCCTCTTGCAGATCCGAAACAGTTTGTTTTTGGAGGATGGGATATATTCCCTGATAATGCCTATGAAACAGCCCTGAAGGCAGCAGTCCTTGAAAAGTCCTTACTAGAAGAGATTAAAGATGAATTGAGTGCTATAAAACCATGGAAGGGAGTTTTTTCTCCTGATTATGTAAAAAGGTTAAATGGTACTTATATAAAATCTGCTTCTACAAAGTGGGATTATGCACAACTGTTAAGAGAAGACATAAAGAAATTTAAAGAAGAAAACAGACTTGACAGACTGGTTGCTGTATGGTGCGGCAGTACCGAGATTTATCTTGAAGAAGATGACGTTCATAAGACTCTTGAAGCATTTGAAGAAGGACTGAAAAAGAATCATCCTGCCATAGCTCCGAGTATGATTTATGCCTATGCATGTCTTCAGGAAGGTGTGCCTTTTGCTAACGGAGCTCCTAACCTTACGGTAGATATACCTGCCATATGGGAACTGGCCAGAGAAAAAAGACTGCCGATTATGGGTAAGGATTTTAAAACAGGTCAGACTCTTATGAAAACTATTTTAGCTCCCGGCCTGAAGTCCAGAATGCTCGGTGTTAAAGGATGGTATTCTACCAATATACTCGGTAATAGAGACGGAGAAGTCCTTGATGATGCAGAATCTTTCAAGACAAAGGAAGTAAGTAAACTGGGAGTTCTTGATTATATACTTCAGCCTGACCTCTATCCTGAATTATATAAGGATCTCTGTCATATAGTAAAAATCAATTATTATCCTCCAAGAGGAGATAATAAAGAAGGATGGGATAATATTGATATTTTCGGATGGCTCGGTTATCCCATGCAGATAAAGATAAACTTTTTATGCAGGGATTCCATACTTGCCGCACCTATTGTTCTGGATCTTGCCATATTTATGGATCTTGCCCAGAGAGTCGGATTCTACGGTATTCAGGAATGGCTCTCTTTCTATTTTAAGAGCCCCATGCATTTACCTTCTTTATATCCGGAACACGATGTATTTATTCAATTACTTAAATTAAAAAATACACTTCGTTTCCTTGGCGGTGAAGATCCCATTACTCATATGGGACTTGATTATTACGATTATTATGATTTGAAGGAATGATTCGGTAAGTAGTGAGGTGTGAAGGGTGAACGGCAGGGTCGTTTAAATAAACGCTCTCATCCATCACATCTCACATCTCACATCTCACGTCTCACGCGCTACGCGTCACCTGTAACATACCAGGGGGTGTGATTCGCCTGGAACGTTATAAAATATATTTAATCATTGGCATGTCCTGTATAGTTCTTACTATTATAACTGCCTGTTCCGCCGGTATTCCTTCTCTTATTCCCGGAGGACTGATGATTACAGGTGCAGCTTTTCTTTATGGAGCATGGAACAGGGGAAAAGGTAGATTGTTTAATTTCATTGAAGAAGACAGGCAGCTGACTGAAGGACTTGAAAGGAACCATAAAATACAGATAACCATGGATACCACAGGCTGTAACAGAGATGAAGCTATTGCATTCCTCAAGGCCTATAACTGGGATGAAGTTAAAATATTTCTTGAATTCAGGAAAAATCCGGAGCGTTTTTATAATAATAGAACTGGCAGTACACAGAGTGGAAACGCATGCCCGCGATGCGGAACTGTCTGTCCGCCTTATGTAACATTTTGCATCAACTGTGAAACCATATTAAAGAAAGTAAAAGATACTATCAACCTGAAAGAAGACATGGTTCCTGAAAAAATATGCCCTTCCTGTAACAGTCTGTGCCATCAGAGTTATAAAATCTGTCCTCACTGTAATTCAATATTAGACGGCTACGGTGATGCTAATAGAGAAGTTCCAGTGAAAACAGATGAAGTGATATGTGACGGATGCGGTGCTGTCTGTAATGATTCTCTATCATACTGCCCTTCATGTGAAAAACCTTTGAAAGATATGAAAGAAACAATATGTATAGAAGCAGTCACTGCTTCTATGCCTGTAATTAAATGTCCTGCCTGTGGTACCATATGTGGAGCCAATCTGAAATACTGTACCGAATGCGGAAAGAACCTGTAACGCGTCACGCGTCACGCGTCACGCGTTACAAATCAACAAATATTTACTGACTTTTCAACATTTCTATGGCTTTATTAATTCTCGCAAGACTCTCTTCTTTACCTGTAACTTCAATCGTTCCGAATAAAGGAGGAGAATTCTTTTCTCCTGTCAATGCCCATCTTAACATGGTATAGAGCTGTTTTGGTCCCAGCGATAGCTCGACTAGTAAGGATTCCATTTTCTCTTTTATGGTATGTTCGCTGAAATTATCCATAGATGAAAAAGCCTCATAAACTCTTTGGAAAGCTTTAATACTCTCTTCTACCGTCATCTGTTTTCCTATGAGTTTGTTTTTATCGCTTATATCGACATCTGTGAAAGCGAATTTAGCCATAGGAACTGCTTCTGTAAGAACCTTCAGTCTTGGCTGAAGTAGTTCCGTAAGTTTCAGTAGCTTTTCTCTCTCTTTATTTCCATCTGTAATATATCCTGCTTCCTTCCAGAGAGGTATCAGTAAATTTAAGAGTTTTTCCTTATCCATATCTCTTATATAAATGCCATTCATCCAGTTCAGTTTTGTATAGGAAAAACATGCCCGTGCCACATTTACTCTTTCCAGGGCGAATTTCTCTACAAGTTCTTCTGCAGTGAATATTTCCTGAGTATCTCCTTCACTCGGAGCCCAGCCAAGAAGAGCAAGGAAATTTAACAGGGCTTCAGGTATATAACCGCCTGCTTTAAATTCACTTATTGAAGTTGCGCCATGTCTTTTGCTCAGTTTTTTACCGTCTTCTGCTATAACAAGCGGTACATGACAGAAAACAGGAATATTATAGTTGAAAGATTTATAAAGAAGAACATGAATGGGAGCTGTGGGAATCCAATCATCACCTCTTATGATATGGGTAATTCCCATGGCTGCATCATCTACGACAACTGCAAGATGGTATGTAGGAAATCCATCACTTTTTAGTAATATGAGATCCTGCTGGCTGCTGTTCTCAAAGACTATATCACCTTTCAGAAGGTCTTTTACGACAGTCTGTCCTTCCAATGGAACCTTTAATCTTATTACATGAGGTTCTTCTTTTGATACTGCCCCTTCCGGGAGATTACGGCAGTGTCTGTCATAGCCGTTTGTTTCTTTTCTCACCTGTTCCAGCCTTTCCGATGAACAGTTACATCTGTAGGCATGGCCGGTTTCTACAAGTTTTTCTGCAGCCTCTTTGTAAAGATGAAGCCTTTCCGATTGAGTATACGGGCCTGCGGGACCACCTACATCAGGACCTTCATCCCACGTAAGGTTAAGCCATCTGAGGCTGTTCATTATAACATCCACTGTTTCAGGCTGATAGCGGTTTCTATCAGTATCTTCAATCCTCAGTATAAATTTTCCTTTATGTTTTTTTGCAAAAAGCCAGTTAAATACAACTGTCCGTATATTGCCTATGTGAGGTTCCCCCGTAGGGCTGGGAGCAAAGCGAACACGAACTTCTTTTATGTCATTCATAATAATCCTCCAGATAAAAGTATTTATAGTTAGTTTCATAATGCGTAATACGTAACGCGTGACGCGTTACGCGTTACGGGAGGAACAGATAACCATAGTTGTGACTGAACCGGTCATACCCGTTGTTATGAAACTAACTATAACGTATTTTATATGTTAATGGAAGAAAAATCAAGGTTTTTTATTGAAATGAGATTTATTGTGTTCGACCGTCCAGGGTTCACCCGTTACGCCTTACGCGTCACGATTTTACATCTTTTTATATTCATCCTTTATGGATCTCATTATTTTCACTTCTATCTCTTCAAATTCAGGGGTCGATTTTATGTCCTGGCTTCTTGGTCTTTTGAAGGGAATTTCTATTATTTCTTTAACATGTGTCGGTCTGGCAGAAAATACTGCGACTCTATCGGCAAGATATATGGATTCTTCTATGTCATGTGTTACAAACATTACTGTGCATTTACCTTTATGACATACTTCAAGAAGCAGCTCCTGCATCTGAACCCTTGTCTGTGCATCAAGAGCGCCGAAGGGTTCATCCATAAGGAGTATACTGGGGTTGCTTGCAATTGTTCTTGCTATGGCAACCCTCTGCTGCATACCTCCCGATAGAGACCCGGGGAAGACATTTATAAATTTTTCAAGGCCCACATCTCTGAGATGTTCCTTTACTTTTGCTTTTATTTCATCTTCTCTTTTCCTGAATGAAGGCCACAGGGAATAAAATAATGAGTAAACCAGTTTGTGCCTGGATATGAGAAAAGGCATTAGTCTGTCTGCAATATGAAGGGGCAATGCTACATTTTCTCCGACTGTAAGCCATGGGAAGGATGTATATTTTTGAAATACCATTCCTCTGTCCTGTCCTGGCTCTGTGACAGGTCTGGCATCCAGTGTTATTGTTCCTGATACAGGTCTGTCAAGGCCTGCTACTATACGTAAAAAGGTGCTTTTCCCGCATCCTGACGGTCCTACCAGTGTGAGAAATTCCCCGTCATACATAGTCAGATTAAGACCTTCCATCGCTTTAACCTCTTCTCCCGAATAGGTGGTAAAAGCCTGACACAGGTTGTTTACTTCTAATTTTATCTTTTTCTCTTCTTTATAGCCACAGAAGGTACATGGATATTTATCTATTTTCTCACCGCATTTCTGACAGATTTTATGTGAATTTTCTGTTGTATTATTCATTATTTCTCCTTTTTATATCGTGATGCGTGATGCGTATTTTCACCGGTATCAGGCAAACACAGTGTTCGCCCCTGCTGGTCATTGATAACTGGTCACTGCTCACTGATATCTATCTTTCCGTCCTTTTCCATGGAAATAGCCATCTGTATAAAAGTTCGAACATACTGTTAGTTAGTATACCTATAATGCCTATAATTATTATACTTACGAAGACCCTGCCTGTCTGAGAATATCTCTGAGCTATTGAAATAGTGTATCCGATACCTTTGCCTGCCCCTACCAGTTCGGCAGCTATTAAATATGTCCATGCTGCCCCTATCATAGCTTTGGAACTGTCCACTACACCCGGCATAATTGCAGGATAAATAACCAGTGTCAGAACTTCAAGTTTATTTGCACCGAGTGTATAGGACGTTTCAAGGAGTTCTTTCTGAACATTTGCTACATGATCCATTATAAGAACCAGAAGGTAAAAGAATACTCCTATAAATATCAAAATACTCGGAACACTTTCTATTGTCGGTGCCCATATGATTGCAAGGGGAATAAATGCAGTGGGAGGCATATATCTTATAAATGCAAACAGCGGTTCGAACAGAGCCTCTATCTGTTTGAAACTTCCCATTAATATGCCAAGCGGAACTGCCAGTGCTACTGCAACACCGAACCCCCACATGATCCTTACAATGCTGGTCCACAGATTTATATAAAAATCCCTGTCCGGTCTTTCCGTATATCTTTTTGTAAGCATTTCATATCCTTCTGACAGGACTTCTGACGGAGCAGGCAGAAAGTTACGATTTATAAGACCGGGTTCCATCTGGCCTTTCATGCCTTCATGGCTGCCTGTATAGGAAACGAAACACCATATGATGATGATGAATATAAAAGTCATCATGGAAAGAGAGTAATAATTGAGAGATTTAATATTTTTGTGAAATTCCATGCCTGGAATTACAGAGGCTATGCCGAACAGTATAACACAGGTTAATATGTAGATAATAAGGTAGCCTGTTAAAGAAATAAGCGAGGCAAATATACCGAGATTATTTCTCAGAACAGAACCGAGCCATATTATGATAAAACCGCAGGCGTAAATAAGAAGGCAACTGAGGGAATATATTATAAAATCTTTAATTCCATAGCCTCTGAGTAAAAAATATGCAGCTGTTATTGCCAGTATTACTCCTGTAATAGCCAGTATAATGTAAATCACTATTGTCATATATATTCCTTTCTGTTTATCTGTTCTTCACGCGTCACGCATCACGCATCACGCATCACGTTCTTTATTTCTTTCTTTTCTCAACTTCTGTTATCCAGCGGGTTATATCCGATGCTTCCGGAGAAGTTGGAGCAATATCCAGGTACTTCCTGAAATCAGCCAGAGCTTCATCTTCCTTACCTTTATTGTACCAGCCTATGCCTCTTATATAATATGCCTCTGGTTGTGATGAATCCTGGTTAATTGCTTTAGTCGAATATTCAATGACTCTATCATAATATTCTTTCTTTAAATATACTCCTGCCAGGGCCGTATTTGCTTTTACATTATTAAAATCAATTGATATAACCTGTTTGAAGTATATTTCTGCATTATCATAATCACCTGTTTCGTAATAAACCATAGCTTTCCCGTAACAGGCATCGGCTTCACCCGGATTTTTGCTCAGTACCTCGTCAAATGAAGATAAAGCTTCTTTGTATTTTTTTTGATATAAAAAGGTATTTCCTTTATCCAGTAAAGCTGATATGGCAGCGTTTCTTTCATTATTCTTTGAATTTAATTTTGTAATCCAGTCAGCTGCTGCTGAAGCACTTTCTGTACCGCTAAATTTTTCCATACAATAATTAAAATTAGATATAGCTTTATCTTTATCACCTTTTTTATAATAGGCTTCTCCCAGATACAGATAAGCATCTGATATATTTTTATTCAAGGCAATTACTTTTTCCAGTTCCGATATGGCAGAGGAGATATTGTTATTGGCTATAAAGGTTTTTGCCATTCCTGTTTTATAATAGAGATTTGTTTCATCAAGCTTTATAGCTTTCTCCATTGCTTCCATAGCTTCATTTTTTTTATTTTTATTCAGATAAATAACACCTAAATTATAATAAATTCTGCCTTCCTTGGGGTTTGATTTCAGTATTTCCTGAAATATATTCAGAGCCTCTTCGTAATTTTTTGAAGAGATCAACTGTTCTCCCTGTGTAATAGTTTTCTCTACTTTATATTTATTAAAGGCTTCTGAAGAAAATTTAAATATCATCAATCCTGCAATCAATATTATACATATAAAAATAATAGTTTTTATTGTATTTATTTCCTGAATTTTATTTTTTTTGTATTCTTCCGCCTCTTTCCAGCTTTTCAGAAATTCAGGTTCTATCATTTCTATACTGGCCCTGGCGTCATCTCTAAAGTCATCATCTTTTTTTACTATATTAAAGAGCGGCCCCAGGGCTTTTTTATCTCCGATATGGCCCAGGGCAATTATGGAGCGCCATTTTATATCAGAAGAAGGATCATTTAGAGTTTCTATCATTAAATCGGTTGCTTCTGCCACCCTGAGTTCTCCGAGAACTCTGATAATATGTGCTTTTACTTCACTATGTCTTTCAAGATTTAATCTGTCACATAAAGCTCCTGCAATAGCTTTATCCTTAAATTTTTCCAGAGCTAATAATGCATCTTTTCTGATCTTCCAGTCCTCATCATTTTTGAATGTATTTATAAGAGGCTGGATGACCTGGTTTGTATTCATCTCTGCAAGAGATTTAATAGCAAGTTTTTTTAATTCCTGATTTTGCACATTGAGCTGCATAATGAGTATTTCCAATTGCTTCATTTGTTTTAAATCGCCAAGGACTATCTCTATCCTGCCTGTGAGAGCATCCTGAAATTCTTTTATAGTGGAAAATCTGTCTTCTGGTTTTGTACTCAGTGCTTTCATGACTATATTATTTGTTCTTTCGGAAATTTTGTTGTTTATGTCTTTTACAGGTTTAAAATCAAATGGCACAGGTTTTTGACCTGTAAGCAAATGATGCATTGTTGCTCCGAGAGAGTATATGTCACTTCTTATTTCAGCCTTACCCTGATATTGTTCTAAAGGTGCATAACCAAGTGTTCCTATTATTGTATTGCTTGTATAATAGTCGGGATCTATGGAACGGGCTATCCCGAAATCTACAAGTTTTATAGTTTCATGACCATTAACTACCATAATATTGGAAGGTTTAAGATCTCTGTATATAATGGGTGGGGTTTGATTGTGGAGATAATCCATAACCTCGCAGATTTGAATAATCCATGGTATGACTCTGTCTTCAGGTAGTGCGGGGTCACCGTCTGTGCACAGGATAGCATAAAGATCCTGTCCTTCTATAAAATCCATGACAAGATAGTATTTATTTTCTACTGTAAAATAATCTATAACTCTTGGTAGATATTTATGATGTAAATTAGCGAGGATGCTGGCTTCTCTTTCAAATCTCTTTATGTCTTCCTGCCTTTCTCTGGGAGACATAGAGAGTTTTATCAATTCCTTGATGGCTACGATCTTATGGAGACGCATGTCATGACCCTGGTAAACAGCCCCCATTCCGCCTGATTTGATCAATTCATCAATGTGGTATCTTTCAATAAGTATATGATTGGATGTCAATGGTTCTACCGGGTCAAACTCGGAAGGATCAATCATAAGGCTTGAGCCGCAGCCATTACAAAATTTTGCTTCTTCTTTGTTCTCTTCTCCGCATTTAGAACAGACTGACATTATTATTTAGTTCCTTCTAGCTCTTTTATCCATTGCTTTACCTCTTCGGCAGTTTGATCGTCCGGCGCAATTTCTATATATTTCTTGAAATCTGCAAGGGCTTCTGAATTTTTTCCGGTTTTTGCATATGCTATGCCGCGGATATAATATCCTATATATATATCGGGCTTCCCTGAAAGTCCTCTGGTACTAAATTCAATAGCCTTTTCCAGATCATTTTCGTTTATATATATTCCTCCCATAGCAATACAGGCTCCGGGATGGTTGAAACTGGTTTGAAGAACTTTTGTAAATTCCTCTTTTGCCGTATTTATATCGTTTTTCTTATAATAGGCCATGCCTCTGCCAAAATGTGCTTCAATATCACCGGGGTGTTCTGATAAAATTTCATCGAATTTTTGAATGGCTTTATCATAATTACCTTTATTAAATAAATAATCATTTGCCTCTTCCAATTTTTCAGAACCGGCTGTAACGGGAGTAACAGGTGTTTCAGGTGTATTCATCATGGATATATATTTGTTTGCTTCTATAGCAACAGAACTTTTGGGGAAATTATTGATACAATAGGTGAAATATTCTTTTGCTTTTTCCTTTTTATCGGAGTTAAAACAGGCTTCTCCCAGATATAGATAGGCTTCCTCTGAATCTTTTTTTACATTGATTACACGTTCCAGTTCACTTATGGCCCTGTCGTAAAGTCCCATGTTTATAAGAGCTTTCGCCAGACCAATTCTGTAATCATTGTTTCTTCCGTCATATTTTACTGCTTCTTCCATAGCTTTAAGGGCTTCATCATGTTTCTCCATTTCAATACAGGTCATTCCCAACCAGTACTGACCTCTCGGATCTTTATCGTTTAATTTTATTATCTCTTTAAACATTTCATAAGCATTTTTATAATCTTTTTTGTTAAAATATTCTTTACCTTTAGTTAGATTTGCATTTATTTTACTTTCTCTTATATAAGGAGGTATAAATTTTATTGACAGAATGATTATAATTATTACTGTAAGTATTGAGATGGCAACCAGTATGTTTTTCTTCTGCATCCTGCTCATCTTCTGGCTCTCTTCGGCTTCTTCCCATAGATTAAGAAATTTACTGTCTATTTTCTCAATGGCCCCGCGAACATCATCACGAAATATGAAATTTTTATTTTTGTAATGATCAAATAAAGGATCTAGTGCTTTTTTGTCTCCTATATTTCCCAGAGCACCGATTGCTGCCAGTTGAACATCGGCAAACTGATCTTTCAGGGCTCCAATGAGTATGTCAGTACTTTCTCTTGCTTTAAAATCGCCGAGTAATTCTGCCATGGATGCTTTTACCTCAGGGTTTTCTTCAATTTTGAAGGCATCGCAGATAGCTTTTATTACAATGTCTTTATCTTCTTTGAAGTTTTTCAGAGCTATTACTATTTCTTTTTTTACCTTACCATCATTTTCTTCTTTTAATTTATGTATAAGAGGGCCGAGTATATGTTCATCAGCTATCTCAGCAAGAGACCGTACAGCAGATTTTCTTATCTCTACGTCAGACTGGCTGAGCTGGGCTATAAATGTATCTATGGCATCTTTCTGAGCAGAGCCGCCTTTGAGCTTTGCACCGCACATAAGGAGTTCATTGTATATCTCTTTGATATGTTGTTGTCTGTCTTCAGGCGATACTTTAAGGGCTTTCATTATAATATTATTCAGGGCTTTTGAGATATCAGGATTAAGTTCTTTTACAGGTTTTATCTGAGGAGGCACTGGCACCACACCTGTAAGCAAATAATACATAGTTGCTCCGAGTGAGTATACATCACATCTTTCATCTACCTGGCCATCTTCCAGTTCCGGAGCATTATATCCTCTTGTTTCCGGTTTTATAGTATTATCTGTTTTTAAATTATGGGCAAGTCCGAAATCTACCAGCTTTATAGAACCATCCAGTTCATTTATCATGATATTTGAAGGCTTCAGATCTCTGAATATGAATTTATCGTAATGATTATGTAAGTAATCCAGCAGATCACATACTTCCAGCATCCATGTTATTACCCTGTCAGGAGGAAAAGAAAAAGTTCCTTCTTTTATAAAAGCATTATTCAAATCATAGCCATAGATATACTCCATGACAAAATAAGATCGTTCGTCTGTACCGAAATATTCCAGTATTTTCGGTAATTTTTTATGGCGAATTTCGTAAATGATCTTTGCTTCTTTTTCGAATTGTCTCTTTGCATCTCTTTTTTCTCTCACTGTTTTGTGGAAATTGAACAATTCTTTTATGCAGCACATTTTATTAAGGGATTTATCATGAGCTTTATAGACAGCTCCTCTGGAATCTGATTTGATACATTCGTCAATAATATATCTCTGTTGAAGTATTTCACCGCTTCTTAATGTTTCCATATTATCCATAGTAATTACATCCTATAATTTTTTCTAAATAACTTCTACAACAATCTTTTTAAATCCTTTTTTTATTTAATTTTAAAAGGTTTTTATTTGATAAAGAAGAAGATTTATAATAGTGAAGGGTGAAGAGTGAAGGGTGAGCAGGGGCGTTTATAGTGTATTTCATAACTTATTAGAATTTAAGTCGTCGTGACGCGTGACGGGTTTAATCCCTGCGCATCACGCATTACGCTTTACGCATTACGAGGTCATTATTTATGGATAGTTATGAAACTAACTATAATTAAACGCCCTGGATATGAAATACGCATCACGCATCACGCATCACGCGTCACGCGTTACGCGTTACGCGTCACGATTATAAGGGCGGTGTTATTTATGTCAGACAAAAATCTAATATGTTACGATGCATGTAAACGTGTTACTATGGAACAGGATAATTTTACCGGTGAGATGCCATGTATAGTCGAAGAACTTATTAAGACATTAAAGGAGCCTAATTCTCCCGATCATGTCGGTTATTCTATGATTCCTTCCACTCAATCTATAATTGATATTATTAAAATACTTGATACTATAATTTATCCGGGATATTTCGGTCATCAGGAACTTTATTGGAATAATCTGTCTTATTATCTTGGCAACCAGATAAGCAAACTTTATAATCTCCTCTCCACACAGATAGCCAGATCTCTTATGCATGAATGTGCTGCAATAAAAGAACATTCCTGTAAAGAGTGTGATCTGGTGGCAAGACAGGAAACTGCTAAATTTATAAAGAAATTGCCGGACCTCAGGAAAATACTTGCCTTTGATGTAGAAGCAACCTATACGGGAGATCCTGCCGCTAAAAGTAAAGAAGAAATTATATTCTGTTATCCGGGATTAAAAGCCATAACAATCTATAGACTCGCTCATGAATTATTGCTTCAGAAAATACCTATGATACCAAGGATAATGACTGAATATGCCCATAGTATTACGGGAGCTGATATACACCCCGGAGCAACGATTGGAAATAATTTTTTTATAGATCATGCTACAGGTGTTGTTATAGGTGAAACTACTAATATAGGAAACAATGTACGTATATATCAGAGTGTAACACTGGGAGCTTTGAGTTTCCCGAAAGATGCAAACGGCAATATTATCAGAAACATAAAAAGGCATCCTACTATAGAAGATGATGTTATTATCTACTCGAATGCTACTATACTGGGAGGGAAAACTGTTATAGGAAAAGGTTCTGTTATAGGTGGTAATGTGTGGATTACGTCATCTGTTCCGCCTTATACAAAGGTTATACTTGATACTCCCAAACAGAAAATTGTACCCATGGAGGGAAAGAGTTAAGCAGGAATGATAAAAAAATGAAGGACAGGTAATTTATTACTCATGACTCACGACTCACAATTAATAATCGTCCAGGCCTGTTGCAATGACTGTTACGCTTATTTCATCTTCCATAGATTCATCAAGGGCTGTTCCAAAAATAACGGCAGATGCCTGTGGATCAACGGAATTGGATATTATTTCAGAAGCTATACGTATTTCTTCCAGTGTCAAAGCCTCTCCGCCTGTTATATTGAATAAAACCCTTTTTGCATTACTTATCTGGGCATCTAAAAAAGGGCTGGATATTGCCATTAAAGCAGCATTCTGTGCCTTGTTATCACCTGTTGCTTCTCCTATACCTATAAGTGCAGAACCTGCATTGCTCATGATTGTTTTTATATCCGCAAAGTCTACATTTATCTCACCGGGAAAAATTATTAAATCTGTAATACCCTGTATAGCCTGACGCAGAACATCATCTGCTTTTGCCATAGCTTCTTTAAAGGTAACCTTTGCTTTGGAAATCTCAACAAGTTTCTGGTTTGGCACTGTTATAAGCGTATCCACACAATTTCTCAGACTGTCTATCCCCATGTCTGCTATTCTCATTTTACGGGGAAGTTCGAATTTAAATGGTTTTGTGACAACGCCTACTGTCAGTATATCCATGGATTTAGCTATGTCAGCAACTACAGGAGATGCGCCTGTACCTGTTCCGCCTCCCATACCGGCAATGATAAATACCATGTCTGCCCCTTCTACAAGATGTTCAATATCTTTTTTATTTTCTTCAGCTGCTTTTTCTCCCAGGTCAGGGTTGGAACCTGTTCCCAGTCCGTTTGTAAGTTTTACCCCCATTTGTAACTTTATATCGGCTTTACAGGTATTTAAACTCTGTATATCGGTATTTATAGCTATAAAGTTAACACCCTGTACCCCCATGTCTATCATTCTGGTAATAGTGTTACACCCTCCTCCTCCGACACCTATTACTCTTATGTCTGCCCCCTGGTGAAAATCATTGAAATCTAACATATTCAAATTCCCTTCTGAATTTATGTAATTTTATAGTATTCTTTTAAACTATTTTTCCTTGACCCCAACTATTCACTATGATAATATAAAAAATGATCTCTGTCAAAGAAAAAATGACCAGATAACATATTTATAGTTAATTTCATAACAATGTATAATTAAAAGGAGTGAATAGTGATTACTGTCCTGTTTTTTTCACTTTTCACTTTTCACTCTAATTAAATTTCAATAAATTATGAAATACACTATAAATATGAAATCGTAGGTAATCCAGAGTATAAGACAGCTTCGAAAAAGTAAAACAGGAGGGATAATATATGAGTTTTTTATTAAAGATAATAAAATTTTTTATGGATAATCCTGTTCCTCAGGAACAGGATTATACAGGCCCTGTTAATTTCCCTAAATGCCCGACATGTGATATAAACCTGATAGAAAGGAATCTTGTAAACTGTTCTTTTTTTATCTGTGATGAATGCAGCGGACTCTGGGTAAACAGTGATACCTTCCCGTTGTTACTCAAAAAAGAAGAAGAAGAACTGGAAGGATTGTTTACCTATACGGAGCACAATCTGACTATTAGAGACAAATTTATGTCCCCCAGAGATTTGAGGCCATGTCCAGTGTGTTCACATATGATGATGAATATTCAGTTCGATTCTTCATCAGGTATATGGATCGATCATTGTTGTTTTAATCATGGAATCTGGCTTGATGCTGGAGAGATAAATCTTATACTTCAGTATAGAAAAATGCTTAAAGAGTATGGAGGAAAAATACCGGGGCAGGTTATTGGCATGTCAGAAGAATTTAAGAAAGAGATGGAAGGAAATGTAGGAGGGTTCAATGTGTCAGCTGACTCCCGGCAGCCACATCATCATTATTAGATTGATAATTTAAAATAGAAATTGAGGCTTTTTATGATTTATAAAGGAACAGTTGTGGAATTTAAAAAGGATAATAAAAGTTCCGTTGCCTTATGTCTTGAATGTAAGGCGGATAAACTCAGATTATTATGTGAAAATAAAGAGATTTCTTTATCGAAAGATAAGGTTTTTTTCCCTTCTGAATATACTCTTGATACGAAATTACCTAGAGAAGAACTTGTAAGATTATTAAAAGAAATAAATGAAGAAAGGGATAACTTGAAATCCGGTATGCCTCTTAAGGATATCTGGGAATTATTGAGTGAAGAGGGAGGCTCTTACAGTGTTGAAGAACTGGCTGAATTGAATTTCGGTAAAGGTTTCACTTCAAATCAAATAGCCGGTGTATTCAGAGCTTTACAGGAAGATATTATCTTTTTTAAAGCAAAAAAGTCTTCTTTTTATCCTAATTCTCCCGAACATGTTGAACAGATGATTCAAATGCTTCAGGCAGAGAAAGAAAAAGAAGAAAGAACCAGAAAGATAGTAGACTGGCTTAAAAAAGTATGGAAAGGAGACAGCCATGTTGAGACAGATAGTGAGATAGAATCTTATATATCAAAATTAAAACATGTGGCTCTCCATAAGCTGGAAAGCAGGCATCATAAATCAGTATCAGAGCTTCTGCAAAAAGCAGATATATCAGGTCAGAATATACATTTTAGATTGCTTGTAAAAGCCGGTATATGGGATGAAGATGAATGTCTTGAAATGCATCTGTATCAGATACCGACAGCTTTTCACCGGGATATAATGGCTGAAGCAATGAATATCGTTAAAGGTGCGAAATATGATGTAAATTCCAGGCTGAATTTATCTGACCTTTATTCATTTACTATAGACAGTGACACTACTGAAGACATGGATGACGCTCTGAGTATAGAGAAAACGTCCGACGGTTATAGAATCGGCATACATATAACAGATGTTTCTCATCACATAGCACCGGATACAGCCCTTGACCAGGAGGCAAAAGAAAGATGTACTTCTGTATATCTGCCTGAGAACAAAATCAATATGTTTCCTCATGAACTTGCCAACAGTCTCTTCAGTCTTAGAAAAGATGAATTGCGGCCTGCTCTTTCTGTTATTATAGATACTGATAACAGGTATAATATGAAGAACTACGAGATAAAGGAAACATTCATAAAGGTAAAGGATCGTTTTACTTATGATAAAGTAGATGAATTGATCGGCCACGATTCAGATTTTAATATACTTTATAATATAAGTGAAAAGATGAGGGAAAAAAGGAAGGCAGGAGGAGCAAAGCTTTTTTATACGCCTGAACTGGAAATTACGGTAGATGAAAATAAAGAAATTACGATGAAAATATATGACAGAGAAACACCTTCTCATAAGCTGGTTTCCGAGTTAATGATAGCTGCCAATGATATAACTGCCAGCTTCTGCAAAGCAAATGCTATACCGATTATTTACCGCAGCCAGCCGGCTTTAGATGATAGCTGTGTACTGTCAGATACATATGATCCTGTTAATTTTTATCAGCAGAGAAAATACTTCAAGAAATCTGAAGCAGGCATTGTACCGCTTTACCATTACGGGCTCGGCGTAGACTGTTATACCCAGATGACTTCTCCTATAAGAAGATATAATGATCTTATTATACACAGGCAGATAAAAAGTTTTCTTAACAAAAAACCTTATTTTTATACAAACAGGGAACTGGAAGAAATCATAATGTATTCGGAACAGATACTTGATTCCGTAAATATGATTACAAGAAATAGAAAGAGATACTGGTTGCTCACGTATCTGAAAAAAATGATTGGCTCCTCGGTTGATGCTATTGTATTACAGAATCTGTCTGACAGGATAATATTTATTTTAAAAGACTATTTTCTGGAGCTGAACTGTACGAATTCTACAAATTATGAAAAAAAATATTCTCCCGGAGATTTAATAACAGTGAGAATTGAAACAGTCATTCCGAGGGAAGATATTATAAAAGTTTCTATAATCGGTGAGAGTGAAGAGTGAGTCGTGAAAAGTGAAGGGATGCCTTACCCGTCACGCGTCACGATACTACCGGAGTATTCCGGCGAAATTTATAGTTGACTGAATTACTACAGTATTATATAATAATATTCTATATAAGTTAAAAAATTACCTGATGAAAGGTGTGCCTGTGTAATGTAATGAGTTAATCCACTCACTACTTGCCACTCATTAATCAGCATATCCGGGAGTGAAAAATTTGTTTCAGTTATCCAAAAAAACCTGTTATGGTCTTCGTGCCTTATTTGAGCTTGCCCTTGCTCATGGTAAAGGGCCTGTAACCACATCATCAATCGCAGAAAAACAGAATATTCCCATACCCTTTCTTGAGCAGATTTTTTATGAACTTAACAAGGGAGGTATTATATCCAGTAAAAGAGGGCCCGGCGGCGGGCACAGGCTTGCTAAAAGACCTGAAGATATAAAATTCAGTGATATAATTCAGATACTCGAAGGGCCGGAATTTCTTTTTGATTGCCTTGGTCAGGAAGTCGACCTTCATGCATGTAAGGAATACAGTCTGTGTCCTTCTCGTTTGTTCGTGAATCAACTTGCCAGAAAGATAAAAGATATTTTTGATAATTTTACTATGACAGATCTCATTCATATATGGGTTGAAGAAGTAAGAAAGAAGCAGTGAAGGGTGAAGGGTGAAGGGTGAGCCTGGTAACTGCTCACCACTCACTGCTCACCACTCACTGCTCACCACTCACTCCTCACTTTTCTTTCCCGGTCTTATTACAGAGAGAGAATAGTTTTTAAGATCGAAATATTTTTTTGCCACATTATTTACATCTTCCAGTGTTACATTGTCTATAAGAAGCGGATATTTATGTACTCTTTCATATCCCAGTCCGAGTATTTCATAGGATGAATACTTGGTAGCACGGGCCATTCTTTCCTGAAGAGTAATTTCATATCTTCCTTTTATCATGTTTTTAGCTTTCTGCAGCTCTTCTTCTGTTACCCCTTCTTCGCAGACTTTTTCCAGTTCTCTCAGTAATGCTTTTATTGCTTTTTCTTCCATTTCCGGCCCTGTGCCTATATAAGCTTTAAAATTTCCGTTTTCTATACCATGTTCCAGATAGCAGAAAATTACATAAGCAAGACCCTGAATATCTCTGAGTTCTATAAAGAGTCTCGAACCCATACCATGTAATATGGAATTTAATACAATAAAATTAATATAATCTTCTGAAGTTACGGAAGGAGCGAGAAAACCTATGGCTATTGACGACTGTCTTATATCTTTTTTCTCTATGGACTGACTCATTTCTTCCGGTTTTTCTTCTTCCGGAGGACAGGGGAATTTTTTTGTATTATCTCCTTTCCCTATGATAGAACGTTCAAATTCGGCGATAATATCCTCCCTGTTAAAATTCCCGACTACTGATATATACAGATTTTCTCCATAGACATAATTATCATAAAAATCAATTATATCTTTTCTCTGAATGTTTTTTATAGTTTTCTCTGTTCCTGTAACAGGCATGCCGTAAGGGTGATGTTTGAAAATCAGACTGTCACATTTTTCTATACATATTCTCATAGGATCATCATATTTTTCTCTGATATCAGATAAGATAAATGCCCTTTCTTTTTCTATTTCATTCTCAGGGAATGAGGGGTTTGTGAGAACATCCAGAAAGATATTCAGTCCTTCTTTAAAATATCTGTCAATAATAGCCATTGAAAGGCCGAAAGAGTCTTTCCCTGATCTGGGAGTTATAAAACTTCCAAGAGATTCTATCTGTTCTGCGATCTCCCTGGCAGTTCTGTTTTTGGTACCTTTTATCAGCAATTTACTCATAAATCTGCAAATACCGTTTTTTTCTTTAGTTTCAAATCTGACTCCCCCTTTGAGACCTGCATAGACAGCTACTACAGGAAGAGTTTTATCATGTTCCAGTATTAATGTCACTCCGTTTTTAAGCATGACCTTTTCTGTATTACCAGTATGTTTTTCATCCGGTCTTTTCTTTGAAACATGGGTGACGGTTTTCGTGTCACCTCTTAAGAGTTTTTCCATCTCTTCTGCAGATATATTTAGATGATCTTCTGAACCGAGGGGGCTGTATATGGATATACTGCAATTATCAAGTTTCAGATATTTTTTCGCCACATCCTTTATATCTTTTTCTGTAATTTTTTTGAGTATGTCCAGGTATTTTACTGCCATAGTATAATCTCCCAGACCTGCACAGTGACCGATTTTATCTGTTTGACCATCAACTGTTTCCAGATCAAATAAATAATCATTTTCTATTGATACCATGGCTTTCTGCAGTTCTTCCTCTTTTATTCCATTTTTAATCACTTCAATTTCCTGCCACAGAGCTTTAAGAGCATCCAGGGCTTTGTCTTCGTCAGTTACTGCCGATATTATAAAAAGACCTGGATCGTGCCCGTTTATATCTCCTGTGCCAATAGAGGTAACCAGTTGCCTTTTCTCTTTGAGCTCCTGATATAATCTTGAGCTTCGCCCCTGTCCCAGTATAAAAGACAGAATTTCCATTGTAAATGAGTCTGAATGGAGTTCATCAGGAATATGAAACCCTATGTCTATATAGGTTCTCTCTATATCACCTCTGAAATGGTCATACCGTAATTTTTTTTGCTGTCCCTCTACAGGTGAAAGATTAATGGAAGTTTCTCTTCTGTCTGTTAAAGGATAAAGAGCCTCAAGCTGTTCTATAAAATCTTCTGTTTGAATATCTCCTGCAAGTATAAGGATCATATGTTCGGGACGGTAATATTGATTATAAAAAGAGAGAAGCGTGTCTCTTGTAAAATCCTTTATCAATTCTTCTTCTCCTATTATAGAGCGTCTGTATCTATGTTGCTTGAATGCAATTTTCATCAGATTTTCCCAGGAACGTACACCGGGAGTGTCATCTCTCATTTTACATTCTTCTATAATTACCTGGCTTTCTCTTTCTATTTCCAGAGGATCAAAGGAAGAATTTTTCAGCGCATCAAAAAGAATTTCAAGACCTTTTGAGAAATTTTCTTTCGGTAAGGTAATTTGATATGCAGTGGCTTCATAACTGGTAAAACCATTTAAATATCCGCCGAGTTCTTCTATTTCTTTTGATATGTCACCTACTTTTCTCTTCTCTGTTCCTTTAAAGAGCATATGTTCTATGAAGTGAGCAATACCTGCCATATGATCTTCTTCGTTATTAGAGCCTACTTTGACCCAGAGATTAATGGAAACCATTTTTGCATTTGCCATGTGCTTCAATAAGATTTCCATACCGTTTTCCAGTTCTATTCTCGTTATATCTACATCAGAATTGTAGTAATGTTCTTTAATAATAATTTCCTCCCCTCGGGAAAATAGGTTGTGAGAATCGTAACGCGTTACGCGTGACGCGTTACGCGAGGACAGGTTCTCATTACCGGGTGTAACTTGAAGCAGTAATGACTATAAAAATATTCCTTTATGTTCACTATATTTCAAGAAGTTCCTTCCTGGAAAAATAAAAAAAATGAGAGAGTAATACTATTTAGCTTTAGGCATAGTAGTCTGCCTGCCTGGTGGTCAGGAGAAAAAAATATCACGGCAGCACAGGTATATTTTATTGAATTATAGTTAGTTTCATAACTATCCATAAATAATGACCTCGTAATGCGTAAAGCGTAATGCGTGATGCGCAGGGATTAAACCCGTCACGCGTCACGCGTTACGCGTCACGACGACTTAATTTCTAATAAGTTATGAAATACAC
>JAKPQU010000399.1 GCA_029555925.1 Bacillota bacterium | reverse complement strand
TATAAAAAATATGGTTATGATAAGCGCAATTGCAGTTATGGCAGCGGAAAATACAATAAGCAGTATAAGGGTTCTTTTAGCCTGTTCTAAAACCTCTGCCCTATCTATAAGAGTAAAAACAGTCCATCCAAGAGAAGATATCTTGTTGTAACATATTATTTTATCCTGATCACCTATCTTCTCTCCCAGAACACCCTGGTTTTCTTTTACCTTTGATAAATAAGATTCTTCGGATATGCTTTTTCCCATCATACTATTATCAGAGTGCAGGACTATTTTACCTGCTGCATCTGCAACAAATGAGTAAGAGCTTCTAAAACTGTTATTAGCGGATATTTCTGTGAGAAGGCTATCTATAGCGATATCGGCTCCGGCAACTCCTTTCAAAGCGCCTGTGTTTCCGGTAAAGGTCTTTACCACAGAAACCACCATTTTTTTGGTGACAGTATCAACGTAAGGATCTGTTGTAACCGTAGTTCCAGCATTTGCAACAGCCTGAATATACCATGAACGCTCTTTGGGATTGTAGCTGCTGTCTACTTCGTTATGAGGATAAAAGAAGATACTCTTGTCTTCATATCCTACAAAAAAAAGCTGAATTTCCGGAAAGGTGCTTTTAAGTTTTCTGAAATCATCAATAAAGAGTGTAGAATCATTTATGTTTTTTTCATACAAACGCAGACTGTTGTTCTGAGACATGAAATCAACAGCTTTTGAGATGGGAGCTATACTATCTTCGATGGTCTTTGCTTTTAGAGAATTGGCAACCTTAAGATAATTTTCAGCTCCTCTGTAATCGCTTTGATAAGAAGATATAGAAGTCACAACGGTGAGAATGACTAAGGGAAGAACTGAAACGCATAAGATAAGAAAAATCATAAGCGTTTTTAGACTCTTTTTCATCTTGGTATCCTTCGTAATAATATTTTCCCCCATTAAAGTTAATAAAAAGTAAAACAAAACAATAATTTATTATTTTATATATTATACACAATATTTTTGACCATAAAATAATAAATATAAATATTAATATATTAAAGATTATACACTCTTTTACAAAAAAATACCATTGCATATCCTATATAAAAAAAACACTCCAAACATTAATGTTTGAAGTATTTTTGAATATTTACATCAATTGATTCAGAGTATTTTCAAGTTCTTTAATCATCTTCAGTATGCTTTCTTCGTTAATTATTAAGCAGGGATCAAACCGTAAAACATTGTATAACCCATTAGCGCCAATAAGAAATCCTTTTTCAAACATCATGGCAGAAATATCTGCCACAAGAATTTTTTGATCAAACTCAACAGCATGCATCATTCCTCTGCCTCGGACATCTTTTATGCACTGAAACTTTTCTTTGAGAGTCATAAGCTCTTTAGACAGAAGCTTTCCTTTGGTAGCGGATGATCCGATAAGATCTCTTTCTTCAAACTCTTTTATTACAGCCGATACAACTGCTCCGCCCAAAGGATCGTTCTGGTGGGACTGTACATGGCCTATGCTCTTTCCGGCCATGGCAGAAGCTACAATATCTGTCATGACTACGGCGCTTACCGGATAACCATTTCCTATACCTTTTCCCATGCAGACTATATCCGGCATTATATCGTAATGCTGAAATCCGAAGTATTTTCCTGTACGTCCGTAACCGGTTGTTACCTCGTTGCTTATGACATATCCCCCTGAGCTTTTTACCCTTTGGCTGAGTTCCCTTACGAGTTTCTCGTGAGGAAAG
>JAKPQU010000397.1 GCA_029555925.1 Bacillota bacterium | reverse complement strand
AAATATATGTCCGGAGGTTTTAAACTTGGCTGGAAAAAACCAGGGGAAAAAGATTTTAAAATAATAACAAAAGAATATTTAGGCCATATACCTGACACAGGCAATAGAACAGTAAGAGACGCAGTGCAGATAGGGCTTGATCGGCTTGCCCGTTCTTCCGTAGAATGGCAGAATAAGAATAAAACTTTCAGTTCTTCTGTTCAGCCATATGCCATAATGAGTCTTTCCGAAGCCTGTGGTTATAATACAGACAGATCGCCTGTAAGATTTATGTGTGATTATATAGAAGGAGCAACACTGGGAGACGGTTCTCTTTTATTTGACCGCTCACTTACTGCAGAGCAGTTTGCAGGTATGTCTCTTGCTTATTATGATAAATTTATCGGAAATCCTGATAAAAAAACTTTAATAAGTATAGCCGGCTGGCTGGTAAAAAAGCAGGATACCAGGGGTTCCTGGACAATTGATAAAGTAAATCCTCCTGTAGAGCAGGGAGATATAATGGTTACGGCAAACAGTCTTATAACCATAAAACAGGCTGTTCTATATGAACACTCTCAGGAATTCCTGGATTCTCTTACAAAAGGGCTGGTATGGCTCGAATCTTCCGAAGCAGTTACGACACAAGATCTTGCATTCAGAATTCTCGGACTGGCTCTGGGAGGGCCTAATATTACAAACCCTGTAATAAAAAAAGACATGACTCTCCTTGTAACAGAACAGAATGCAGACGGAGGATGGGGAGATAAAAAAGGTCAGAAAAGCAATCCTTTTTCAACAGGACAGGTACTTTATGCATTGAATAAAGGAGGCTTTAATATGAACAGCCTGTCGTTTATGAAAGGTGTATCATATCTGATGGATAATCAGGAAATATATGGTTCATGGTCTTTCATGGATACTGATATACCGGAACATGTTACTTCTGCCCTGGCACTGGCCGGGCTTACAGGTTCTTTTCAGCCTCTTTCAATACATATAAATAACAGCATAAAAGAAATATCAGGAGAAATTTTTAATTATACAGGTTCCGATATATATTATGTAGAATGTTTTCTGGATGAAAAACCTGCCGGTAAAACTACAAAATCCTTTTTTACGATTCCTTTACCTGATAAAATTCCTCCCGGTATTCATGAGGTAAAAGCTACGGTAGTAACCAGAAACGGACAGAAGGCCTCAGGTGAAGGAGAAATTAATATTCAGGGCCCACTTAAACTCTCTATTGTTAAACCGGAAGAGAATGATATTATAGGACTTAACAGTATTATTAAAGTAAATATAAAAGATGACGAACATTCTAAAATAAAAAAAGTTGAATATTTCCTGAATGATAAACTTATAGGTGAGAGTAAAAAGACTCCCTTTGATTTTCCTCTTAACACCAGAGATATACCATCAGGTTTTTATGAACTGAAAGCTACTGTTTATAATTCTAAAGAGCTGGTTGCAACAGACAAAAAATCTATAAAAATTGAGAAACCTTTTACGATTAAATTACTGAACCCGTCGGAAGGACAGGTTATTAGCGAGGAAAAAATCAAACTTCACGTAGATATAAATAATCAGACAGGCTTTGGTACTGAAGAGGTAGAATATTATCTTGATGATAAATCTATAGTTTCTGCCGATAATCCCCCATATGACAGAGAATATAAATTTTCAGGAATTACTAACGGTAAACACACATTGATGGCTGTCGCCATAAATGAAAACAATGATAAAGCAACAGACAAAAAAACTTTCTTATTAACTAAAGGGCTGAAGATAAATATTAAATATCCGAAAGATGGTGACGTAATAACAGGAATTATAGACATAAAATCTGAAGTAATGAATAAAAGCGAAAGTCCTGTGGAATATGTAGAATATTTTATCGACGACCTCTCACTTGGTAAACTATATAAGACTCCATATACCCTTGAATTTTCTGCCGAAAAATTTACAGAAGGTAAACACAGATTAAAAGCAGTGGTTTACTGTAAAGACGGCAGTCAGTCTTTCAAAGAAATAAATATAGAAACGGCTAAAGCGCCGGATATATCCATAGTAGCTACTGTAACTGATAGAAATATAAAAAAAGTTGAACTTCAGGCGGAAAATTTTATTCTTAAAGAAGACGGAGTCACTCAATGGCCCATTGATGTTCAAAATTCTGTACCGCTGTCTTTAGTGCTTATTCTGGATAACAGTAAATCTATGAATAGTTCTTTAGATACGGTAAAAGATAAGACAGGTAATTTTATAAATCTTCTGGAAGATACAACCAGAACTGCTGTTATATTTTTCTCTGATTCTGTTCAGGTAAAATGTGACTTTACATCTGATAAAAATAAACTCAGAAAAATAATATCAACCATGTCTTCTCATGGAGGTTCTGCTCTTTTTGATTCTATTTATGAAGCTATCGATTTACTCGATAATGAAAAAGGCAGAAAAGTTATAGTGCTTCTCACAAACGGAACTGATGAGAATGATGAAAAAACCGGGCAGGGAAGCAGGCATAATGTTCAGGAAACTTTTCTCTATGCAAAGGAAAAAAATGTTATCCTTTATCCTGTCGGATTGAGAAAAGAGGCAGATAAACACATTGCTTCTATAGCCGGTGAAACAGGTGGAATAACATATTTTTCTCCTACCGTAAATGAATTACAGGAAATTTATTTTCAATTAGCCGACATATTAAAATGTCAGTACGTCATAACCTATAAATCGTCAGACATGAAAAAAAGCTGGAGAAAGATTACTGTAAATATAAAAGACAGGTCTGATTATATTGTTCATAATCAATCGGAATATAAGCCTGCAGGTTTATAAGTAATTTATTTCGACTCTGAAAAAATATCTCCGTAAATGCAGGAAATTAATCTTTTATTTAGAATTTCAAACATAATAATATTATATAAAGGAGGGGGAGTAACTGGTTTTTTTAACCAGCAGGAAATTATGGACGCATATCAAAAAATGGTACAGGATGGTGGAATTCTTGGGAAATTGACCAAGATTATCCCCGGTTTAGGCGGTTATGTAGAAAGCGAACAGAGAAGAAACTCTGATAAACTACAGAGAGATTATCTGGCTCAACAGCTTACTGCTCATAAAAGCAAAGTAAGTGATATAGTGCTTGAAATTACAAATGCCATGAAACTGGATTTATTAAATCCCATGGATGAAATAACAAAAAAACTGGATAAAATGATAAGTAAAATTACCTATGCAGACTACGGTTATTCAGGTTTTTTTGATACAGTAAAGATAGACGCGGCTGCACTGGCAAAAATGTATGAATTCGATCTGGGTCTTATAGAATTTGCCCAGTCTATAGGCGGTATGCTGACAGCTATTGAAAATGGTATAGAAAACGGCGAAGATGACAGTGAACTGAAAAAGAAGGCAAAAACTGTAATAAAAACTCTCAATGATCTTGATAATTTATTCAATGACAGAGAAAATATAATATCGGGGGTGAAAGGCTAATGTTAGGTGAATTCAAAAAAGCAGTAAGTAATACTGTAACAGGTGTACAGAATACTATCAAAAGTGGTGTTGCATTTGTAAAAGACGGTATACATGAAACTGTTATAGAAAAAATTGAAAGTTATGATCAGACCAATACGGAAATAGTACAGCGTTTTCCCCGTCAGGGCAGCCTTGGAGGTAAGGTATTCGGATTGCATCTCGTAGTAAGAGACAATCAATCTGCCATATTTTTTGCCAATGGTAAAACAATGGATGTTTTCGGCCCCGGTATGCATGAACTGACTACAATGAATATTCCCGTATTCAGTCAGATTATTGAAAAAGCAACAGGTATAAGTCCTTTCAGCTATGAAGTATATTTTGTAAATCATAAGCTTTACAATGAATTGAAGTGGGGTACAAAGGAACCGGTAAACTTTAGAGACAGCGACCTGGGGTTTGTAAGACTCAGAGCATTCGGAACTTTCTCTATGAGGGTAGGTAAAGGAAATAACGTAAATATCTTCATCAATGAACTTGTCGGTGCACAGAGTGTTTATACAACATCTACAGTAGAAGCATACCTTAAAAATATTATAGTAGCAAGGCTGAATGATGTTCTCGGAGAACTCTTAAAAGGAAAAAGTGTTCTTGATTTGCCCCAGTATTATGATGAAATTTCGACTATGTTAAAAGCAAGGGTTAAAGAAGATTTCGGCAAATACGGTATGGAACTGCCTGATTTCTTCATAGGTGCCATAACTCCGCCTCCGAATGTTCAGGAAATGATGGATAAACGTGCCGGTATGGCAGCACTCGGTATTAAAGATATGACCCAGTATACCCAGTATCAGGCTGCAGAATCTATGGCAAATATATCCAAGCAGCCAGGTGGAGGCGGCGGTGGAAGTATTATGGGACAGAGCATGCAGATGGGACTGGGGATGGCCGCAGGTATGATGGGAGCTCAGGCAATGCATCCGCAGCAACAGCAGTATGCTCCTCCTCCACAGGCAGCTCCGCCACCTCAACAGCAGGTAGTGGTAACATCTGCTCCGGCTGCGGCAGCAGGTGTGCCATGTCCTCAGTGTAAAACACCATTACCGCCCGGGGCAAAATTCTGTGCAGGTTGCGGAATAAAGATTCCTGAAGCAGGAGTATGCGCTTCCTGTCAGGCCCAGTTACTTCCGGGAGCAAAATTCTGCCCTAACTGCGGAAACAAAGTATCAGCAGAAGCTGTCTGCGGAAACTGTCAGACCAAAATTCCTCCGGGAGCAAAGTTCTGTGCAGGTTGCGGAAATAAAGTAGGTTAATTTTTTTATTATACATATTATGCAGGGGCAGGTTACCCTGCCCCTGCAATTCTAAAAAATGAAAAAAGTAGAAATGTCTCTTTCTTTACCTGTTACGTTAGTAGAAAAATCTTTCTGTTACAATTTTATTAAAAGAATTATAGATATTACCGGTTCACTCTTTCTCTTGATGTTTACATGGCCTTTATTTATAATCATACCGGTTTTAATAAAATGTGATTCTTCGGGACCCGTATTTTTCCTCCAGAAGAGACTCGGACTTAAAGGCAAAGTATTTCGTGCCGTAAAATTCAGATCTATGGTGGCAAAAGCAGAAGATATGCTTAAATCGGAACAGGAACTTATGGAAGAATATCTGAAATGCTATAAAATTGCAGAAGACCCGAGAGTCACAAAAATCGGTTATTATCTTCGTAAAAGCAGCCTTGATGAAATTCCTCAGATTTTTAATATTTTAAAAGGCGATATGTCCCTTGTTGGCCCCAGACCGATAGTGATAGTAGAACTTGAAAAATACGGAAGACACAGAGATGAATTTTTAAGCGTAAAGCCGGGACTTACAGGACTCTGGCAGGTAAGCGGCAGAAATGAACTTTCTTATGAAGAAAGAGTGGCTCTCGATATAAAATATATAAGAGAACGCTCTGTCTGGATGGATATAATGATATTATTTAAAACCGTTTATGCAGTTATAAGTGCCAGAGGGGCATGTTAAAAATATTGTAATATGTTTATACTTACGTGGTATCTGCAAGAAATCCGGTGTTTCATATGTCGAAATTAGAATTAATTATCTTTATTGAAGTCATTAAGTAATTTCTTCTTTACATCCTTGAGACGTGACAGAGAAGAAATTTCTCTGCCTTTTTCAACTTTCTTAACATCTTTTTTTTCTGACGATTGAATTATAAGAGGTTTTTTTTTCTCTCTTTTTTCCATATAAGGCTCTGTCAGAAGAGCTAATTTTTCTTCTCTATTTTTAATTATTTCAAATTTTTTATTTTTAAGCCTGGATAAAGTTTTTACTTCAAAAGCTTCTATTAATTCCTTCTTTACAGTAAATCCTGTTAAAAATTTTTCTAACCAGCCTTCAGGTAAAAATATTCTTCTTACAGCTATATCCAGAGGAAGTAGCAGCATTGCCAGCACAATCAGAAAAGGCCATATAACTTTGACCTGATAGGACTGCTTTATGGAATGTTCGAACACTTTATCATAATCCTTTAATTTAATAACTCTTCCTTCTGTTTCCTGAGCAATCTGTCCGAGGAGGTAGCTGTTACACCCGAGATTTTTATATTCCGGAGGGACAGAAACATCGAAACCTGTTGTCTGATATCCAATCCTATCATTTCCTGTACTTATAAGGTATGTGCCTCTTTCTGAAACAGGAAATCTACCTTCATATCTGCCGGGTCCTTCCTGTTTCAGTGAAACGTCGATATTTTTAAGAGAAGGTGATATGATTATTCCTTTAAGATGGAGTAAATTTATAAATTCCCCTTCATTATCAATTGCATCTACTATTATCTTACCTTCACTTCCTTCCATGTAAACACCTGTTTCAAGGCATGAACTTTCATCGCTTTTCATAGTCCATCTGGCAACATGAGACCAGAATATCGGAAAAGACTTCCACTCTATCCATCTCTCAGACCACCGGCCCTTTACATCTGATGTAAAGGCAACAGATTTTCCGAGTCCGTAATACCATTTCGCGAGAAGCGGATCTTCTTCTTTTGTGAGCAGTAACACTTCAGCTCTATCTTTTGCCGTAGTCACTACATATCCTCCTAGAGATGGAAATTTATCCATTCCTTCAAGTATTTCATCATAACAATTAATTACAGGAGCAAAATCCTCTTCTATAATGGCAGATTTTGAAGCAATAAGGGCTTCTTTTGTAAATATTCTTGGCAACAGTGATACATCACAGGTAAAATAAAATCTCCCCCCTCCTGTTTTTGCAAGAGATTGAAGAAAAGGTATGTCTGCATCAGCTCCTATACCGACACAGGACAGGGTTATCTTATTTTCTGTCATAGTCTGTGCCAGCCTATCAAAATCTCCGGAAGCGGTTCTTCCGTCAGATAACAGTATTATATGTTTTAACATTGCTTTTGTAATCGTAAGTACTCTGCTGGCTTCATCAAGGGCAGGGTAAGCATCGGTTCCGCCTCCTGCTCTTAATGAAGCAATATTTTTAATGATAAAATCTTTATCATCTACTCTTTTTTGAAATGGCACAACCCATTTTGCCGCATCATCAAAACCTATGATACCTATTTGATCTGAAGGAGATAGGAGTTCCACACAGGCAATAGAAGCTTCTCTTGCAAGGGCAATTTTCTCAACCCCCTGTGAGCCGTAGTCTGCCATGCTGCCTGACTTATCTATGGCAAGAACTAAAGCCATTGTAGGCATCTTTCTTTCTTTTCTTATATCCATACTTACGGGAAGGGCTTCTTCTACCGGTGTATCATAATATCCGCCTGTACCAAAACTATTCTCCCCTCCTATCATTATTAACCCTCCTCCCAGGTCTCTTACATAAGTCTGTATCTGTTTCATTTGTTCCTCGGAAAATTTTATTGATGAAATATCATTTAATATAATAGTCTGATAATTCTGCAGCTGAAAAAGCTTCGTCGGTATATTATCAGATGAAATATGTGATACTTCTATGCCCTTTAAAGCATTTATAATATATCTGTCCTGGCGGGCATCTTCACTTATTATAAGAACACGTGGTTTCCCTGATGCTTTCGTATAGGCCCAGGCACGGTTATTATCCATAAGAGTATCAGAGTTTTCTGCGGTAATTACCTGGATTTCATAGCTATAAAAACCACTGTCTTCTACTTTTTGAGGAATAAAAAAAACGTTTTTCCCTGATTTTAAAGATAATTTTTGTTCACCGGCCAGTCTGCTATTTCTATAAAATTGGATTTTCACATCAGATGGTGCAGTACTTTCCAGAACTATTTTTGCATCGAATGGTTCATCTTTACTCACATGTTCAGGTATGGTGAACTCTTTAATAAAGACCTCTTTCCCTGGCGAACTATTCAACGGCACTACATCAACAGGTACATGATTTGCAGAAACAACAGTGGCTTCATCTATAGCATTACCTGCATTTTCCTGGCCATCGCTCAGAAGAACAATTCTTTTATTCACATCGGAAGGAAACATGGCAAGAGCAAGCTGAAAAGAACTGGCTAGATTTGTATGATCTGTATCTACTATAGACGTAAAATTACCGGCTACCGGATTCATGGAAGGAACAAATTCTATAGATGAATTTCCTCCTGTTATTATGAGACCTGCCATATCATCTTTGGGTTTTTTACCTGTCGATTTATTTATAAAAAATTTAATCTCTTCTTTATTTGCATCTGATATACTTTTTGAAATATCTGCTATAAATATAACACAGAGTCTGTTATTTGGCTTTATTATCTGTACTTCTGCGATGGAAGTTATTATTAATATAAATATTATTATCCTCATGGTAAAAGAGAGAATAAATCTCCATGGCGGAAGTTGGGGAATGCTATTTCTGGTAAAGTAATATAAAGGTGTTATAAATAACAGAAGCCAGAGCGCTTCCGGATGGTTGAATTCCATATGAAGAATCCTGTTACCGCATAATCCCCATCTGAAAATTTTACAACAGTCAGATGGGGCAGCGGTTTAAAATAAGAAAATTCAAAAGCAGACCTGTAAGCCGAGTTCTGTATCTCTTACGAGACGGTGATCATCTATCTGGCATGTCTGTTACCAGACATGCTCAAGCGATCGAACCCGGAGACAACTGGCAGGCTACCAGCGTCTTCTTGCGAAGAACAATCCCCTGTTTGATCTTGCTCCAGGTAGGGTTTACCAGGCCAGCCAGTCTCCTGGCTGCCGGTGCGCTCTTACATTAAGTCCTTCAGTGGACCGCACCATTTCACCATTGCCTGTACTTATTTTCATAAGCCATTGGCTGTGTATTTTCTGTTGCACTGTCCGTAGGATCACTCCTCCTGGGTGTTACCCAGTACCTTGCCTTACGGAGCTCGGACTTTCCTCAGATATTCCAATTATAGATTATCTGCGATCACCCGTTCTGCTTTTAAATTTTCTTATTTTATTATACATGAATTTAATCATAAAAGTAAAGCTTTTATTGTTTTAGCTATCAACTTAATCGTAACGCGTAACGCATGGTTATTGTATCGCTTCACCCATCACGCATTACGATATAATATTCACTGTGTTTTTTCATTAACCACACAACTATCATAATTATTCTGTTCCAGCTCTTTTTCAAGTTTTTTGGCATTTTCTTTATTGTTAAAAGAGCCAGCCTGAACCCTGTAATAGGTTTTACCTTCATCATTAACCTGAACTACAGTGGCATCATAACCCTTTGTAGACAGATCATCTGCCATTTTAGAAGCATTATCCTTATTTACATAATATCCGGCCTGTACCTTATATAATGAATCTGACTTTGTTTCCTCTGATTTTGATTCATTCAATTCTACACGATCGAAATTTTCTTCATTTTTGGGTTGATCAGGTGAATTGCCTATCATATTGTTAATATCGCTGCTGGTTTTACCGGATGTATTATCTTCAGCTACAGGCTCGGACGCCTTTTTATTATTGCTA
>JAKPQU010000351.1 GCA_029555925.1 Bacillota bacterium | reverse complement strand
TATTGGAAGCTATAAACATAGCCTTTTTAAAAACACCCTCTCCTTAATCCTCTCCCTCAAGGGAGAGGAAATAAGAGGCAAATCCTTTAAGCAGAAATACAATATTCCTTAACTTAATGACATTGCGCGTTACGCGTCACGACGACTTAAATTCTAATAAGTTATGAAATACACTATAATTTCATAACAGCCGTAGTTTCGTGATGCGTAAAGCGTAATGTGTAATGCGAAATCTAAACCCGTTACGCGTCACGATAAGCCATGAAATATACCATATTTACAGCCTGTAAATTTTTATAAGATCCTTTAATTTCCCCCATAATTCTCCTATAGATTTCGTTGCATCTTCAAGCTGTCTTGCACTTTCTACATTCTGCATGCTTGCGTCTTTGATATTTTTCATTGCCATATTGACCTGCTCTATACCTGCCAGTTGCTGGTGGCTTGACGCTTCAATCTGTATTGAACTCTGTGCTGCTTCCAGGACACTGTTTGAAAGGGTCACAATAGCTTCTCCTGCCCGGGAAGATTGTTTTACTCCCAGTTCCACTGCTTTGATTCCATGTTCTGCAGCCATTACCGCTGCAGTTGTAGCTTTCTGTATATCATTTAAAATATGTCTTATCTGTCCTGTTGCCTCTTTTGACTGTTCTGCAAGGCTTCTTACTTCCTGGGCCACAACTGAAAAACCTTTCCCTGCTTCTCCTGCCTTTACCGCTTCTATAGCCGCATTGACTGCAAGGATATTTGACTGTTCTGCAAGATCATTTACAGTAGCTATTATTTCTCCTATGGACTGGCTCTGTTCGCTGAGTTTTACAATAGTTTCCGCAATGGATTCCATATGTTCTTTTATCTTTTTTATCTCTTCTATTGTATCTTCTGTAGATTTTTTTCCCTGCTGTGATATAGCTGCTGTTTTCTGAGCACCTGCAGATAATTGTTTTGCTTTCTGGCTGGAAAGTTCCGAAGTCTGTCTCAGTTCTTCTATAGTTGCAGTTGTTTCACTGACAGAAGCAGCTGTTTCCGTGGCAGTGCTTGAAAATTCTGCTGTAGCAGCAGATATTTGACTGACTGCTACAGAGAGGACAGTCGTTCCTTCAAGTATTTGCTCTATCTGTTTCCTGAAGAGTTCCACCATAGAAGCAAATTCATGTTCTAAAGTACCAATTTCATCCTGTCTTTTAGCGGGCTTTATATGAACAGTGAGATCTCCTTTGCCGAATTTTGTTATTTCACCGGCTATTTCTTTTACCGGGTCTGCGATATTTTTTGCTATATAATAAACCAGCAGTATAATCAGAATAATTAATACAATTGCAATTTTAACTATATTCAGTTCAAGCTCTCTTACAGGTTCAAGCGTTTCATTCATAGTTATTTCCGAAACTATCATCCAGTCGAAATCTATGCCGAACTGTTCATTTAATCCCAGTTTCTGGAAGGAAGTAAGCACGTCTTCACCATGAGAATTTCTTATTATCTCAAGCCCTTCTTTAAGGTCAAATACATTTTTTTTCGCCAGTCCTTCATTCTTTACTTTCATCACTGTACTTCCTGTGTCCAATCTTGTATTGGAACGTTTTAGATAATCAGAACCTGCAAGATATGTAACTTCTGTATTCCCCATACCTTCCCTGGATTGAAGCAAAGAGTTTATCTCGTCAGGAGTCAATCTTATTGCTATTACACCATAGATTTCATTATTTTCCTTAAAAGCGGGCACACCAAGAAACAATGACATCTCACCGGCAGGTTCATAATAGCTGTAATCTATCATAACAAGTTTTTTATCTTCCCTTACTTTTTCCCAGAGCTTTCCGAGGCCGCTATCTTTATAAGGACCTGTTTTTAAATTTGTCCCCAGATCTTTTCCCCTGGATGATGAATAAACAACATGACCATGAGAAGCACATATGAAATACATATCCTTCAGTTTATATACTTCTACGAATTTTCTAAAATAATAGTCGATTTTAGTATAAATCTCTTCATATGCGGCGGTACCGGTCTTTAAATTCCCATCGGCATTGACGTCTCTATATGTATCATAGACGTTAAGAGGTTCATAGGCTTTCCGAAAATTTCTGTCTGATCTTATTATCAAAACATTTACTATACTATTCAAATATAATTTTACCTGCTTTCTCTTCATTTCCATATTGGCTTTAAGTTTATTCGATGATGCTTTCTCCAGAACTGCTCTGCCCGTCCTGTAAGTCGTATAACCGATACAGACTATAGTCAATACTGACACAGCAAGAAACAATATCATTAATCTGGCCATAAGACTTCTCTGAATAAAATTCATTGTCTTTCCCCTCCATTATTTAGATAAAATATATTTATTCTACTTCTTCGGAAACTACAAGTTTTTTATCGGAAAGTATTTTTTCACCGTCAAGTATTACTAAAGGTCCTTCCGCAATACCTTTCAAATATTCCGTTCCTATGTCAGTCAGGCCCGGAAGTAAGGCCTGCAAACTGTTAATATCGATCCCGGCCATACCTGTTATAGAATCCGCCAGAATCCCGACTTCCATATCATCTGTTTCCAGAATTATAACCTTATTCAATTCTGTTATACCACTTTCAGGAAGATTGAAGAACTTTTTTATATCTATTACCGACACTATCCGGTGGCGAACATTTATAACACCTGCCACAAAAGACGGTGTACACGGTATGGGTGTAAGGTCTTTCAACGGGAAAATCTCTCTTACATATATGGCTTCAATGCCATATCTTTCGCCGGCAAGTATGAACTCCACTATTTGAGATGCTTCTTTCCTCTGTTCTTCAGCAGAAATTTCTCCGGCAAGTATTCTGGCTCTCTTTATCAAAATATTCTTTTTTTCTTCTTCCGTCAGAGCCTCTGCCTTCCAAGTATCTTTCATAGAATTACTCCTTTATTGAAGCATTGTTTTAACAATTTCTTTCATTTTCCCTGCCGTCATTCCGTCAGAAGCATGTAAAACCGCTTCGTCTCCGAGTTTATCCAGCATAGAAAGAGTATTTTCAAACTGTTTTTCTGCATCTTTCTGTTTCCCCTGTTTCAGATAGAGATTTCCCAGTAAAAAATAAGGAAGGATAAAATTGTCATCAATGTATATGGCTTTTTTCAGCGATATAATGGCTTCTTCAATCTTATTTTCTTCCTGCAGTATTGTAGACATGAGATAATAATAATATTTATCTGTCTTTTTATATTCTATTGCTTTTTTGCACCACTCTTCTGCAAGAGCGTATTTTTTTTGATTACTGTAGGATTTTGCCAGGGTTATCATAGAGCCGGTATGAGATGATGATATATGGCCTTTACTGAAAAAATCTTCCAGCATCTGAGAAACCTCTCTGTAATGACCCTGTTCGTAAAGCTTTAATGATAATTCATATATATCATGTTCATGAAACGGATTCTCTTTAAATTGTTCTGTGCCGGTCGGTTCGGAAGCAGGTATCGAATCAGTCTGTTCAAAAGAACATGAAGAAAATACAGAGTCGTCAAAAATTTTCGACTCAATCTGTTCACAGGGAAAAGAATAATCTTCCGGCATAGACAGCGTCTGCGTTTCATCTGTATTTGCATAAAAAGTCTTATTATATATATCTTTTTTATATAATATGGCATGGCGGAAATTGACGGGAAAAAATTTCGAGCCTTCAAGACATAATGTTTCCGAAGGGCTTATAAAGAACCATCCTTTATCTGAAAGAGCATCATAAAAACGATTTATGATTTTCTCCCTTACTTCAGGAGAAAAATACATAAGAACATTACGGCAGAATATTATATCCGTATTATGCAACATGGCGGGATAAGTATATTCTGCAAGGTTGAGACATGAAAATGTAACAGTTTTTTTTATATCACTTTTTATGGAAAAACTATGGTCATCTATTTTCTCAAAATATTTCTCTTTAAACGAGGGAGTCGTTCCCCGAAATGACCAGTCTGTATAAATTCCTCTTCTGGCTTTTTCAAGTGAAACAGTGTTAATATCAGTTCCCATAATCTTTATATTCCATTCTCCTATATGTGAGAATACCTTATGGACACATATTGCAATAGAATAAGGTTCTTCTCCTGTACTGCATCCTGCGCTCCATATCTTTAAATATTTCCCTGTCTTTTCTCCAGCTTCTATCAGGGACGGTAAAATGTTTTCTTCTAAAACGTCAAATATTCTTCTGTCCCGAAAAAAATAAGTTTCTCCTACAGTAAGGTTTTCTACGAATAACCTCAAATCTTTTTCAGGTGATGACAGTAATGAGTTTACACATAAAGTCGGGTCTGTAACATTAATAGTTTTTGCATGTGAAATAACAGCTCTTTCCAGATCCTTCCATTTACTTTCCGGGAAACAGAGACCGGTCTTTTTATTAATAAGGTCACTCAATCTTCCGAGCAGATGTTCCGGAATATTCATGTTTTTCTCCTGTTATCTCAGCAAGTTGTGCTTCTTCCCCGGGGAAAAGAAACTCATCCAGATTATGTATGATTATTATATGGGACGATAATTTTATAACACCTTCAATATATTTCAAATCAGGGAATATACTGTCTTTCTTTTCTACATGTTCATCATCTATTTCCATAAGACCTGTAACTTCATCTACGGGAAGTGACAGAATAAGCTTCTTTGTTCTGGCAATGATCAGATGATCACTTAATTCTATCTCCCTGTCAGGAAGACCAAATCTTTTACGTATATTTATGACAGGTACAATAAGCGTTCCGATTTTAATAATACCTTTCAATATGTCAGGCCCTTCCGGCAGAGGCGTAACATTTACGGCACGATATATTCTTTCTACTGCAGATACAGAGATGGCATATTTTTCTTTTTCAAGTATAAATATAAGATAATGATTGGATTTATTTTTAAATTTTTTCACAGCTGTCGCTCACCACCATAACAGGCAGAGAAAAGTAAAAGGTCGAACCTTTATCTACAATGCTTTCAACCCATATTTTACCTCCATGTCCTTCCACTATTTTTTTAACAATGGCAAGGCCGAGGCCGGTACTCGATTCATCTCCTGTTGCCTGGACACTTGTTCTGCTGAATGGTTTAAAGAGCCTGGAAAATTCTCTTTCAGGTATACCCTTTCCTTCATCTTTTACAGAAATTAGAAGGTCCTCCGCTCTTTTTCTGATTGAAATTTCGACTTTACTTCCCGGGTAAGAGAATTTTACAGCATTACTGATTAAATTATTAAATACCTGCTCCAGTTTATGAACATCTATCTTTACGTGAGGAATATCACTATCATGATTGAAGAGTATATTGATGCCTTTTTTTTCTGACAGAACACGGTTTATCGTAATATTATGTTCCACAAGAGATATAAAATCAACATTACTGAGAGTCAGTTTCAGATTACCCGATTCAATGATGGAAATATCAAGCAATTCATTTACCATATGAAGTAAAAATTCACTCGATTCCCTGATAGTTCCTATAAAATCGGCATAAGTTTCATCTGCTTTAATTTTATCTTCTTCCAGCAAAAATTCACTGTAACTCAGAATTGCGCCGATAGGGTTTCTTAAATCATGGGCAGCCATACCCAGAAGGCGATTTTTATCTTCATTCAATCTATAAAGTTCTTTATTTCTTTCTTCCAGTTCACTCTTTGTCTTTATAAGTTCTCTGTTTGCTTCTTCCAATTCCTGGTTTTTGTTAATAGCATTTTCATAGGTGGAAAGGAGCAGATCTATTATCTGAATTCTGTCTGAACTGATGACATATGTCTGGCCCCTGAATGAGATTACAATTTCAGGTTTTTCAGGTAATGTTTTTCTTAACTCCATGTTAACCAGTATGTAATTGATACGGGCCAGAAGGAATTCTTCTCTGTATGGTTTTGTAATAAAGTTATCTGCTCTGCATTCAAGCCCTTTTATAATATCCTTCGGATCTGAAAGGGTCGTAAGGAGTATAACAGGTGTATCCTTTAGAGTTTCATCAAATTTTATATGTCTGCATAATTCATAACCATCCATTTCGGGCATAACAATATCGGTAACAACTATATCAGGTTTTTCTTCTCTGACTTTTTCCAGTGCTTCTCTACCGTTTCTGGCCAGAGAGACTTTATATCCGTTTTTTTGCAATATGAATTGAAGCTTTACTGCCTGGGTAAGACTGTCTTCTGCTATTAAAATTTTGATGTCTTTATTCATAAAAAACCTTCTCTCTAAATCATATATGGATACAGGGGTAATTTTTTTAATTTTTAAAGCTTCGTGACTGAGTACCGCTACAGGTAAATTAGTAACCATTTATCAGCTTCTGCCTGACAGGCTCTTACGAAGAAAAATAATTTGCCTTATTTAATTTGTTTTACAGACAATAAATTAACCACTGGTTAATTTCTAATACTATA
>JAKPQU010000285.1 GCA_029555925.1 Bacillota bacterium | reverse complement strand
GTGTCCCCCTGGTTTATGTTTTCCCCTCTATGTGTCTCTCACGGTTTATTTATGTTATTTTTATAAAGTAAATTTCACTTTTGTGCCTCTAATACTATTCTTTACCTCTATCAAACCATTCGCATAAATCTTAAACGTAGCAGAGGGGGTATTACTTCCATAAGGATATAACTCGCCGGACCCTATCTGCTCATCATTTATTTTACCCTGTTTTTCCCGTTGAAGATTTATTACAACTCTGGTTCCTTTATATTGACTCTCTTTAGTAATATCAGATATATCAAATTTACCCGTCAGGTCTTGATTTATATAACCATCTTTTATATCCCAGGTCATTGTTCTACCGGGAGTGTTATTATTACCTGACTCATAAAGATATATGTCCATAGACCCTGTAAAACTGTATAATAAATTATCACTATCATGTGAATTATCAGTTGTCTTCGAGGAATGTCTTATTACTGAAACCTTACCCATTTTTTTAGCCCTGTCAGGAAACCATAACTCCGCGGTCTGCTCTACACTCAAATCTTCATTAATTCTCCAGTCGAAATCGGATGTATATAGGAGTTTATCCTTCTGCCCTGAAGAATAATATTTTGATGTGCCTTTGTAATTATTATCACTTATGTTCCATTCATCCTGCCTTATGCAAAGAGTATCTGAACTATATTTTTCATCTGTTATTCCAAAAGGATTAAAAGACAGTTCTCCTTTATATTTTGTATTATCATATGTTATTCTGGCTTTCCTGTGATTCTGATAATTTATAAGACTTATATCCCATGTATTCTCATTATTTTTGGTTAATTCATAGGTTCCACGGGAAAATTCGCCTGTCATTACTTTTCCTTCTTTTTCTTCACCGGGGGTATTAACAATATGACTTATATCCATATAAAGTCCCGGGACCGGTTTATCTGTTACGTTTGTAACAAAATTCCAGGCATTCTGTATATAATCTTCTACAGGAAGAAGAGGTTTAAAGGATTTATTATATGTATAAACAGTTGGAGTTCTGTTTATTATCTGAGTCATCTCTTCCTGACTTTCAGTCGGTTTTATATTATCAGGATTGCCTTTATAAAACTTTTTATCAGAAGGATTGATAAAGGAAACATTATATGTCAGACCCGGTATTACATGGATATTATATTTACCGTCATTACCTGACAGACATACCTTCTTCAATGGTATATAATCTACACCCGGTGAAAAAGTATCACAGATAAGCAGGCTACCTGCCATAGGAGCTGTGCCATCTGTATCATAGAGAGTCCCGGTAACCTTTGTCATTTTTGTTCTATCAAGAACAGTTGCTATGGCCACATCTCTGTGTAATGCTTTATCCTGATCTTCCGGATCCTGTTCATCCGGCATCCAGGCCGTTATTTCAACCCTGTCATCTGTCGTAGAAGGATTGAAGATAGCAATAGACGGATCTCCTGATACAGGTTTCATATTCTTTGACCATTTTATACTTGCAGGTTTTACTTTCTTACCATTCGCATCAATTCCAACAGCCCGATAAAAAACGAGTTCTCCGGTTAATACAGTCTTTACATCAGGGAAAATCTTGATATGGACTATCTTTTCCGAAGACATATTTGTTGCCAGTGATGAAGCGGACGGAACTGTGGCATCAGAAGGCTTTGTCGTATTGGGAGCTGCATTTGGCTCAACAGGCTTATTTGCATCACTCACCGGAGTGGCAGTAGAAGGAACAGGTGAGGCGCTATCCGGTGAAGATACAATGGATGAAGTAGAAGCAATATCCAGAACAGGAAGTTGAATAAATACACCCTCTCCTGACGTAATATCTATAACATTAATATCAACCATATCCTTCATTCCGGTACTAACATTGTCTAAATTAAAGGCACCGTTACCTTCTACAGGCAGATCTACTGCAAGTCCGTCACGATCTATCATAAAAATTTTCACAGATGGATTCGGAGTATAACCTTCCGGAGGTGGAACAGAAGCACCAAGAATAGTCATAATAGAATTATCAGAGGATTTATAAACTACATACCTGTTATCTCCTCCGGGTACAGAAGGTATAACAGAAGGCCCCGGCGTAAGATCGCCCGGTTGTTCCGGTGTAGTCGCAGCAGCCGGCGGTGCCGGAGCAGTGTTACCTACAGAAGAAACACCGCTTCCTCCTCCAAGTCCTCCGCACCCCGCCAGGAAAATAATACCAATCAATAACCATCCTGCAAAGATTAAATATTTAACCATAAAACCATCTCCCCCGCAAACACAAGTATTTTAAAGTTTTAACATTATAACTAACAATATTTTATTATAATCAGGGACTGCAAAAATAACCCTGCCAAATTATCTGAATGGCTTTTATTCTCGCGTTACGCGTTACGCGTTACGCGTTACGATACAAACTGTAATATGATGTAGTTATTTTCTAACAACCCCTTAATGGAAAGGTTTGAAAATTATAAGTAATATTATCAGTATAATAAATATTATAGCAGGTATTATAATCCATGCAAGATTACTTTTGGAAGGTTTTTTCGGTTCCTCTTCTACAACTTCACCGATTATATCATCCAGGGGTTCTACTATCCTGGCTTTACTACCTTCTATTTTCTTTTTCTTTTCTTCTATTTTCTTACTTTCTTCGGTAGACGTATCAAGTTCAAAGAAATCAAAACCTTTAATAGTTTCTCTTACTTCCTGAATAATGGGACGATCTTCAGGGTGTACATTTACACATTTGAAAATAAAGTTTTCTACCTTATCTGAAATAAAAGGTTTTGTATCTTTTATAGATTTAAACTCATAGGGATATTCTTCCGGATTGATTCCGGAAAGAAGATAATAAAGGGTAACACCGAAGGCAAAAATATCTGCTTTCGTATTGGTAAAATCCACACCCTTCTGTTCTGGTGCAGAATATCCCAGGGTTCCTCTATATTCAGACGTATTGTCCGGATTAATAAGAATTCTTCCCATACCATAATTTATAAATTTCAGGCTATCGTCATCGGCAACTATAATATTGGAAGGTTTCAGATTTATAAATGCTATGGGGAAAGGCTTTTTATTATGGGAATAATACATAGCATCACATATATTGGATATAGTTTTGAATATATGTTTTGCACTCAGAGATTTTCCTTCTTTTTTATATTCTGCCAGAATGTCTTCCAGTGGCTTTCCTTTTACAAGTTCCATAACAACAAAAAATCTTGCACCTTTCTTTTCATCTATATCAAAAAAGTAATCATAGATTTTTGCTAAAAAGGGATGACTCATATCCTGCAGAAAAGAGGCAATTCTCTTAAGCATATTCATAGCTTCCTGAAGACCGCTCACATTATTACAATCAGAAAGAGAATACTGTATTTCCTTAATTGCCCTGGAAGCAAGATCCTTATTTTTCTCCTTTAAATCTGTTACCCTGTAAACACAACCATAGCAGTCGGAATGTATTAATTCCAGTATCTTATAACGCTCATTTAACTTTGTATCTTTAGGCAAAGGAGAAAATACAGGAGGAGAGTTTGGTTTCTTTTTATAAGATGCAATCTTTCGTTCTTTCCAGTCAGGAGGAATAACTACTGTCGGAGCAACAGGTTTCTGTATTTCTCTATCTTTTTGTTCCTCATCAGAAACCTTTTTCGTAACCATAGCCTTCCTTTTAGGAAGTGCGGAGATCACCGGCTCCGGTGCAACTTCTTTGACCGGTTTTTCTTCTTCCTTTTTCTCTTCACCTTCAAGCTTTTTTCCCAGAACCTGTTCAATAGTCTCACGAGCCAGTCTTCTGGTAACAGCCTTCTTTTTAATAACCCTTTTTATAGCAGGCTTCTTCTTTACAACCCTGCGCCTTATTACTCTGGAACTATCTCCATCTTCTGCTCCTTCTGATTTCATATCATCCGGGCCTGTTTCTTCTTCTACAGGAGCAGCCTTATACTCTACTATTTTTTCCTGTTCTTTCGAAGCCGGGGCAATCTTCTTTCCCAGAACCTCTTCAACACTTTCTCTGGCATGTTTTCGAACGATACCCTTCCTCTTTATAATTCTTCTTACAGGAGTACCTTCACTCTTCTGTATATCTGAACTATCGTCTCTTGTTTCCGTATCCTGAGAAACTATTACTTCACCCGGCTCACCGCCAGGTTTTCTTTTTATAATTTTCTTTCTGATTATCTTCTTCTTAACAGGCCTCTTTTCAGACAGGTCATTTTCTAGTTCGCTCATCTTTACTCCCCTATCTAATTAAATTATAGCAACCTTCACAAAGACCTTCCAGGTTATATTCAACATAAATAAAAATTATATGTGTAATAATAATTTTTTAAAAAAATACAAATAAATTCAACTATAATACTTCTTTACAGTCAAATAGAAATCCTTCCGAATAAGAAAAACTATTGCCAAAATTAAAGATTTTTTATTCGTAACGCGTCACGCGAGGATTTTTTTATTATTTAGGAATGAAAATTTATTAATTGTCTCTTTCCTCGCGTCACGCGTTACGCGTTACGCGTCACGATTAATATATTTGAGACATTTATTTAACTGCCATTCCTAGATAAATTGCCTCTACATAATTTTTATCTAAAGCTTTAATTTTAACAGGGATTTTTGGGATTAAAGAATTATCGAGAATAGAACTTTCAAGTAAAGTAATTCTATTTATCATCCTGGTAATCCCATAAATCCTATAAATCCTGGTCAAAAATGAAATTTCCTGTGAATTTTAATTAATAATACTATGTTCATCAAACCAGTACATCTTTAATACTGGAAAATAATTCTACATTACAGGCAGCAATAAATTTTTGCCTGTAATTAACATCTTCACTGACCTCCAGAGGTTTTCCGTCCAGACGATTACATATACCGCCTGATTTAGATAAAATAAAAGCACCGGAGTATAAATCATAGCCGGCAAAACCTTTATTAAACTCAACAAGGGCATCTGTATCTCCAGATGCAACTCTGCATATTTCAAGAGGTCCTCCGTTATTAAACATTCTAAGGGACTTAAGGATTAAATTCTTCTGTTCTCCAAGAGAAACCAGTCTCTGAGGCTTTATAGCATAATTGGCTATAAAAGCATCAGAAAGAGATTTTACGCGGGACGGGAAAATCCTTATAGGCCCGAAATCATTACCTTCCATATAGGCACCGCTCTGACTTTTACTTGCATAATAAATAAGTCCGGTAAAAATATCTCCAACTACAGAAGCAAGGAATTCACCAAGAGTTTTAGAATAAAAACATATAGAAGTGGCACATAAAGGTATCCTTCTTATAGCAAGATCAGTTCCGTCAAGAGGATCTACAAAAACCATCAAATCAGGATTTGATTTTCCAACTTCAATTTCACCTGATTCTTCAGTAAGCAACAGATAGGGTACACCTACATTATTTTCAAGACCAAGAATATATTCCTGTTCTGCTATAATGTCTATCTTTCTCGTTTCATCTTCCGGATCTTTTTCACGAAGATTTTCAACTTTTTCACCGGAACGGGCTGCATCAAAAAGCAACAATGGCTTTACTTCAGAAATTACTTTTTTAACTATGTTCTTTGCAACGTCCAGCAACACCTGATCATAATGGACACTATCTGAAAGAAAATATTTAGTAAATTTATCACTGAAATCAGTAGGAGATGTATAAATCTCGAAAATCTTTCTTCTCAATCCCCACACACTCGTAAGAGTAGTATCTATAATAAATCTGGCTTTTTCTTTTACAGGCATTAATATGCTTTTTTCAAGTGAAAGAGCCTCTTCCACCGATATATCCATACTTAAAATAGCAGAGAGAGGATGAAGAGAACGTCCTTCTTTGCTTAATCTCCTTATAAGCACCTCATCTGAACAGCTTAAAAACATTACAGGAGGATTGAACAGTTCCTCGAGTGCTCTGTTGAAAGAAGAAAGAAAGGGCTCCCTTTCAAGACAACTGGCTATATAAGTTCTAATATCGACATTAACAACAATTTTTTTAATACCTCTCATGACAAGAGATTTAACATCCTGAGTTATATCATTGGGAGAAGTAGGAGAAATTGTTATAAATCCCAGTTCTTCAAGAAATCTATTGGCAAGAGTTTTGCCTGATGCAGAAAAACCTGATAATATATGTATGTCTACCTTTTTAATCTCATCTTCCCAGTTTTTGTCTACCATAAATTATTTAACCTGTATTCTATATATTCCATTCTATTATATTCTACACGTAGGTTCCGGGTTTTAATCTTACTAATACAACACCTGACACCTAAAAATTGAATAGATTACTTTTTTACAATTTTAAAATCTGTAAAAGTATAATTACATTATTTTAAATAAGATTTTCCAAGCCTTTTTTATCCAGAACCGTAATATATCTCCTACTGAAGTCTATAAACCTTTGTTTCTTAAAATTATTCAACGTAGAAGTAGTAGTTTCTCTTGAAACACCAATCATATTACCTATATCTCTATGAGTAAGCTTTACACTTATCTTTATACCTTTTGATGTATGTTCACCAAATTCCTCTGCAAGCTTGAGTATTAATTTGGACAGTCTTCCTGTAACATCACGAAAAGCCATATCCTCTATTTTTGATTGAGCCTGTTGAAATCGCCTGGCCATGACCTGTATAAGTTTCAATGCCACTTTAGGTTTTTCCTGAATCATCTTTTCAAAAGGCTTCTTATCAATTTTACATGCATAGCATGTATCCATGGCTTCGGCAAAAACTTCACGTCTGCTCTGTCCGAGAGTTTCCATTTCACCGAAAATATCTCCTGGCTGTAAGATACCGAGCGTTATCTCTTTTCCTTCTGATGAAATCTGATAAAGTTTTACCCGTCCGTTGGTTAAAAAATAAACTGCATCGGCAGTATCGTCCGGTATAAATATTACTTCTTTGGGTGAAAATTTACATTCAGTAGTTATATTTGCTATCTCACTGATTTCATCTGACGTCATATCATAGAAGACATTGATTAATTTCAGGTTTGCAAGACTGACCATTTTAGCTATGTCAAGAGGTTTAAGAGCAACACTGAAGACACCTTCTTTAAGGGCCTGCCTGAGCACATCTTCATCATGATAACCGGTCATCATGATAACCGTAACGTCAGAATCAAGTAATCTTATTCTCCTGTAAGTTTCCATACCATCCAGACCCGGCATCTTCAAATCTAATAATATAATATTAAATTTATTTCTCTCTACTTCCTTGATGGCATCAATTCCTCGCCCTACAGTTACTACATGATATCCTCTTTTCTGAAGTGTCAAAGACAATAATTTCAAAATATCCGGATCATCATCAACTATTAAAATACAAGACTTCGTTAGCATTCTAGCCTTCTCTCCTAAATCTACTGAAAGATATTATTTTAGATTTCGCCAAAAGTAAAAATACTCCTCCTTTTACAACAAATGTAAAGGAGATTATAAAAATACTCGCGCCTGTAGCAATTTTATAATTATATCATAAAATAAAAAAAAGGCAATTAAGTTTGTAAGTTTCCTTACAAACTCATAAGTTCAAAAAGGAATTGTTATTATAGTGGTGAATAATTAAAGTAGTGAGAGGTGAGTGGTAAATCGTGCGAAGTGAATAGTGATGTCACCTGTTATGAATTTATGTCATATATTGACCTGAGCATAAGCATATAAGAAAAGTTTTCCTCCCGTCACGCTTTATGCGTTACGCGTCACGAGAGCATATATTTATTACTTATTTCTTATCTCAGTAAATAACTATACTTTTGCAGAATTTTGAAAAACCGTTACCCCGTAGTGGCGCACGGCCGTGCGCACCAAGGTGGCATAAGACTTTGTGTAAAAAATGCAAAATTATAGTAAATAATACAATTAAGAGAAAACTGGTTGGAGAAATTTATGGAACGATATAATTCTGAATATTCTACAGAACTGATTAACAAAATGAACACAGTCCTTGAAGGTGAAGAAAGATATATTCTGTTAGAATATCTTGAAAAAACCGAAGGTGCAATGAAAATTTTATTAAGAAAAATAAAGATAAATTTAAAAAAAGGCGGGACGGAAGAACAAAAAGACCTGCTGCTAAAATATATCGACATAATAAAAGAATATATTGATATGCTGGATGATATCAGTCTGTTCATTGACGATGAGAGTACAGAAACAAACGAACTTGAAGAAAAAATTAATAAGATACAGGACATAAATAAAATATTATTGGATATTGATGCAAAACTTCACAATATTCCTTCAGGAGAATCAACTGCTGCACTTGAAATACAGGAAATCATACCAAAAGAAACACTTGCTCCAAACGAGCCATGGTATGAAATAGACAGAGATGTCATAGATAATTTAAAGAAAACCCATTTAAATGCACTTAAACTCAATGCTCTGGAAAATTATTTAAAACATAAAAAACTTTCTGCTAAAGGTTTATCTAAAACACTGTCACATCTGGGTTACAATCAGGACGAAATAGATTTAATTTTAGCACATTCGGAAAAAAAACTCTCTATTACTCTTAAAATTCCCAGGGAAAGAATAGAAAGAAAAGACATTGAACATCATTCCTCCCTGGAAATAGCGAAAATTACCCGCCCTCCGTTAGAACGTAAAAAATTAACAGAACAGCAATATGAAGATTTAAATAATAGATTGCAGAATATCGGAATATCTTTATCAGAATCTGAAATAAAACTTCTTGCTGAATGTGGTTTCCAGCAACGTATAAATATGAGTGTATTAAATAGAATACTTAATACACTTGAAGAGGTACTCTCAAATTACGGAGAAATATTTATGGAGAGAGTAAAAACTCTTTTATTTCTTGTAGCTTCAAATTATCTATTCATCTACGACATATCAAAATTCTATATAAATTTTCAGGATGCAAGAACAGAAACTATGGATAAAATAGTAGCTACATTAAATGCAGGACTCAGTATAGCAGAATATCTCAGTTCTATTATGAAAGTAATAGAAATAGCCCAGGTAGAAGAAAGTGAATTACTGGAAGATGCCGTAATAATTAAAGCCGATGAACTGCCTTATGATGAATGGATCAGAGTAAACGAATATGAAATAAATATGAGATATAAAATAAGTGATCTCTGGAAAAACTGGTATAATCTGGAAGAGGATCCTTACTCAGGCAATGAAGATGATTATATACTGTCCGATGAAAATCTGGAAGAGTTATTTGATAAATTGACCTATCTGGAATTAAAAATAGAAAGACTTCCCCATGCCCTGGAAAGCCCATGGGAACTAAGCGGATGGATAAAAGAATTATTCACTGCTTTAAGAGATCACTCGTTAAAACTGCAGCAATGGAGCAAAATAAAAAAGGCTGAAGCCATAAGCGGTCTCATAACACTGGTAGAAGAATGTTTTGCGAATCCAAATCTCTACAGTCCCAAAGGAGAAAGTACTCTGCTTAAACTCAGTAAAAGAGTGGAATTCATGCAAAATAATATCCTGATTTTTTTGAGACAGACAGTAGATAGTATAACCAATCACTGGGATACTTACAGATTTCCTCAGGGGCTGACCTATCTGGAACAGTGGATACTTGAAAAAGGACTCATAGCCATAACCTTTACTCAGACGGCAATAGATCAAATACAGACTTTCTACCAGAATAAAAATATGCTGGAGCTTGTATTCAGCACACAGGTACTTACTATATCAAACAAACTCCTGACTTTAGGTCTTGAATATAAAATAGCACCCCTCTACAACAGCACTCTGGACGATTTTATGGATACTTTTATAGGGTTTCATATAGGTCAGGTAAGTCAGGAAGTATTTCTGGAAAAAATATCTTTACTGGCCGGCCTGATTCATAACATATCAGAAAAAAATCAGTTATTAAGCACTGTAGATGACACGGATTCAATAGTCAAAATGTTTATACAGAAATCTCTCGGCGAATATACGCAGGCTCAGAGTGATATAGAAATGTATAAAACAACTCACCTGAGATTATTCTTACTTACAACTTATTATTCACTTCTTCAGGCTACAAATAGATTAATGGTGATTAAAGAATTAAAAGAAGAATATACACCGGATGACGAAAGTTATAAATATTTTGACATCGTATCGGATGTGCTTGATATGATATAAAACAGTGACCAGTTAGCAGTGACCAGTTATTACTTAAAGTTTCAAAAGGAGAAAAGCGTGAATTGTCGAAATTATAGGTGGTGACGCATCACGCATCACGCATCACGCATTTAAGGAGAGATTATAAGTGGAAGAACGGGATAATCTCCGGGAAAAAACAATCAAAGACCTAATAGAAAAACTTGGCAGCAAAAATATAAATGAAATTTATAAAGCAAAAGATGAGTTAAAAAACATGGGAGAAGAAGCACTTCCATTACTGCTGGAAGCACTGGAGAACAGTGATTGCAGTATAAGATACCGCATCCCCATGATTTTGGGTAAATTAAAGAATAACCTGTCAGTAGAACCTCTTATAAAAGCATTGAAAGATGAAGAAAAAATTGTAAGAAGGACAGCAGCTATAGCTCTGGGAGAAATAGGTGTCCCCTGTGCAGTAGAGCCTCTCATTAAAGCACTTGAACATGGTAACAGCGGTGCTGCAATAGCTCTGGGAGTAATTAAAGATCATAGAGCGATTGAACCACTTATAAAATCATTGCAAAAAAAAGATCCTGACCTTGTAGAAGAAGCTGCTTCTGCTCTCTCCGGATTTGACAATTCAGAAGCTGTAGATGCACTTATAGAAGCACTTAAGGCAGGCAATACAGCAGCAGCTATCGGCCTCGGAAAGCTTGGTATTGACAGAGCATTATATCCTCTGATAGAATCTCTCAAAAATGGTAATATTGGTGCAGGTATCGGACTGGGAGAACTAAAAAATAAACAGGCTATAGATCCTTTGCTGGCAGCTCTAAAGGAAGGTAATACAGGGGCTGCAATAGCTCTGGGTGAAATAGGAGATGAAAGAGCTATACCGGCACTTATTGAAGCACTGGAGACAGACAATAATGATTTAAAAATGAAAATTATTACGTCTCTCGGGAAAATAGGAGATAAAAGAGCTGTATTACCGCTATGTAAAAAACTTAAGGATCATGACAGAATAGTTCGTTTCCATGCTTCTTCTGTTCTCTCTAAAATAGGAGATGAAACATCTGTAGAACCTATGATAGAAGCACTGAAAGATGAATATTTTTCAGTAAGAGGAAATGCCGCATCAGGTCTCGGACGTTCAGGTGACAGGAGAGCTATAAAACCTTTGATTGCATGCCTCAGGGATAACGCATGGGTAGTGCGATTCGATGCAGTATGTGCACTTGGTAAGCTCGGTAATAAAGAAATTTTGAATGAACTGCAAGCTGCTCTGGAACAGGAAAATAAAAAAGAAGTAAGAGATAAAATTAAAGAAGTAATAGAAAAGTTGAGTGTTTAGAGTTTTTAAACCTTCAGCTCTCAACCCTAAACTATAATAAGGAGGCAATCCTATGGGTATGTTAGAAGACTCGTCAGAAACAGCCAGATTATATATAGAACTGGGTGAATTACATGAAAAGAAAAGGGAATTACTGATGCAGGCAGGACTTAAAGCATTTGAGCTTTTCAAAAAAAAAGGCCTCGAAAGTGATACGATCCACAGATTATCAGATGATATAACAGAAATCAATAATGCCATTCAGGTAGCAGGTCAGGAAGCCAATCTGGAAAAGAAAAGAGAAATTGCAGAAAATATACCTCAGTGGAAGAAAATTCTGGATGATCTCATATATAAACTTCTGAATTCGGCAGAACGTATGGAAGCAAAAAGAAGATATGATGCCCTGGTTTTGAGAGGCCAGGATATGCTCGAAGAAGCAGGGAAAGTAGCCATAGGTATGGCAAAAAATAACGAACTGGAGCCAATTTGTATTAAAGTCAGGGAAGTAGAAAGAAAAATCAACGAAACTACCCATCTTATACAGAAAAGAGAAAAAGAAGGTACAGCAGGACTGAGTGTTATAGTAGGATTTATATCATTCGGAAGTTCTTTTGTTAAATTTTTCAAAACAAAATTCTAAAGGAAAAATTATGAAACTCTCAGAATTTGACTATTATCTGCCTCAGGAACTGATAGCACAGGAACCTCTCCAGAAAAGGGAACATTCCAGACTCCTCCTGTTTAAAGATAATAAATTTTCCCATAAAACCTTTACTGATTGCATTGATTATCTGAATAAAGGTGACCTGCTTGTCCTGAATAACACAAGAGTCATTCCGGCAAGACTCTTCGGGGAAAAAGTTCCTACAGGGGGAAAAATAGAAATACTTTTAATAGAAGAAGTGGAAAAAGGCACATGGAAATGTCTTGCAAATCCTTCCAGACGGATAAAATCTGGTCATAAAATCCTCTTTTCCGGTGGAATTCTGGAAGGAGAAGTAATCGGAAGAGAAAACAATGGCACGAGAATAATATCATTCAGCGATCCCTCTTATTATGAAAAATTATTGCAAATAGGCCATATGCCTCTGCCACCTTATATAAAAAAACATCTTGAAAACGGCGAAAGATATCAGACCATTTATTCAAAAGTGCCGGGATCAATTGCTGCTCCTACCGCAGGATTACATTTTACGGAAGAACTTCTCAAAAAAATCGAAGAAAAAGGAGTTACTGTAATAAAAATAACACTTCATGTAGGACTGGGAACATTTCGTCCTGTAAAAACCGAAGAGATAGAAGCTCATAAAATGGAAAAAGAACTCGCAATAATAACAAAAGACCATATAGAAAAGATAAATTCAACCAGAGAAAAAGGCGGGAAAATAATAGCAGTAGGGACTACATCCGTGAGGACTCTTGAAAGTGCTGCCGGTGAAGATGGAAAAATTAATGAAATGAACAGGAAAACCGATTTATTTATCTATCCCGGATACAGATTTAAAATAGTAGATGGAATTATAACAAACTTTCATCTGCCAAAATCCACTCTTTTTATGCTGGTATGTGCTTTTATAGGAACAGAACATACCCATGCACTCTATAAAGAAGCAATAAAAGAACATTATCGTTTCTACAGCTTCGGCGATGCGTCTATGCTGTTAAAATGAAAAGGGCTTCCGAAGAAACCCTTTTCATTTTGTCATTTTGTTTTGAATGAAATGTTCAAAAAATCTCCTTATCAATCCTCTCCCTTGAAAAGACCTCCTGCATAAGTATAGTAGGGTCTAAGCTCAGGCAACCCGACTAACGGGTGACCTGAACGGCAGGATATGGTAAAATTATCCCTCTTATCATTTGCTTGATATAAATATAAACTTTTTGAATCAGGACAAAAAAGTTTTTGTTTTGCTGCCGTATATTCAGGAGTAAGACTATTATAAGGCAACAAATTTGTAAGGCTGCCATCTGAATCAGGCTCCGGGAAAACCTTCCATTCAATATAATAAATCTGTATCATAGTAGCAAACTGTCTCTGATTATTCATACAATCGGAAACTTTTGCATTGGCCAGAGCTTTTTTGAAATGGGGAAACATAAGGGTTGCAAGAAGAGATATTAATAATACAATAGTTAATAATTCTACTACAGTAAAACCTTTATGTCCGGTTTTTGAAAAAAATTTCTTCATATACACTTCTCCTATAATAAAAGATTTTCTATTATTTCTAACCTGATTATACCCATTTATATAAAGTTTTAGACGTAAAAAAAAATAAGGTCTATAGCTTTATGCCGTAGATAAGCTATAGACCTTAAAATTAAAAAAATATTAAGCTTTTACAGACTCCATACCTTTTATTATAGCCTGTTCATTAAGAGGTATGAGGTTTTTACGGCTTATAGTATCTGAGAGGGCTTTTACCACATCATTCTTCTCTAAAAGTCCCGTATAACCTATATAAGCCCCCAGGGCAACCATATTGGCTACTCTTACATTGCCAAGTTCATCTGCAATATCCGTAGCTTTTACAGGAACTATTTCAACATCTGTCCTGTGAGGGGTAATATCTATGAGGGAACTGTTATAGAATATAATTCCTCCGGGCACAACATCTCCTTCAAATTTTTCCAGAGACGGTCTGTTCATAGCTATAAGAACCTTCGGATTGGTTGCCATAGGAGATCCTATTTTCCCTTTCTGTATTATAACAGAACAGTTGGCAGTACCGCCTCTCATTTCAGGGCCGTAAGAAGGTAGCCATGAAACGTCATAGTCTTTTAACATTGCAGCCTTTGCAAGTACTTCTCCGAGCAATAAAACACCCTGTCCTCCGAAACCGGCAACTTTAATTGAAGGATCTTTATATTTTTCCTTCGGTATGGCAATAGTTCCGGAAGAAGTCAAACTCTCTTTATTTAAACCGAGTTTTTCAAGAACTTCCTTCGGTTCGGTAATTTTCTCAGGTCTTACTACAGGTTCTCTCTCTTCTGCAATATCTTTAAAAACTCCGAGTTTAAAATATGGCATCATATTTTCTTCAATCCATTTTGCAGCATCTACAGGTTCTACGCCCCAGCCTGTAGGACAGGGAGATAAAATTTCTACAAGAGAAAAACCTTTTTTATTTATTTGATTGGTTATAGCTTTTCTGATAGCCTGCCTGGCTTTTGTTATATGTTTCGCATCCGTAAGGGCAACCCTTTCAAGATAAACAGGTGCTTCCAGAGTGGCAAGCATTTCACATACCTTTATAGGATAACCTTCATTCTGGGGATTTCTGCCATAAGGAGTTGTCATGGTTTTCTGTCCCACAAGGGTAGTCGGAGCCATCTGACCTCCCGTCATGCCATAAATGGCATTATTGACAAAAAATATGGTCATATTCTCCCCTCTGTTGGCAGAATGTATAAGCTCGGCTGTACCTATGGCAGCCAGATCT
>JAKPQU010000277.1 GCA_029555925.1 Bacillota bacterium | reverse complement strand
GTATTTTCTTATTAATCTCGTAACGCGTAACGCGTAACGCGTGACGGGAGCAAGACCTTTATTACATGCTTATTACCGTAACAGGTAAAAGGGTATCCATAAAAAGCTTCTGACTGGCAGGCTCTGGAGAAGAAAAATTAGCTTTTTCTATAGTATTAAAAATTAAATAAGGGCTAATTTATTGTCTGTAAAACAAATTAAATAAGGCAAATTATTTTTCTTCGTAAGAGCCTGGCAGGCAGAAGCTGATAAATGGTTACTAATTTACCTGTAGCGGTATTTAGTTTACATAAAACTTATTCTTGAAATGTTTATTGATGCCCGTCGGGTAAGGTCTAGAGCAAGAGGAAAAGGAGAGCCTGTCGGATAATATGATCAGGCCTCTGACATATGAGGAATTGTTGATAATTTTTCATTTTAATCACATAGTTAAGGGTTTGTAAAAAAAGTTTTCAATTTTCATTACCATCCTAATATATATGCAAAAATTAATGGTGCAACTATTGTTGCATCAGATTCTATAATATATTTAGGGGTATTTGCATGAAGCTTTCCCCATGTAATTTTTTCATTCGGAACAGCACCGGAGTAAGATCCGTAAGAAGTAGTGCTGTCACTGATCTGGCAGAAATAAGACCAGAAAGGCACGTCATGCCATTCAAGATCCTGATACATCATAGGAACAACACATATGGGAAAATCTCCTGCAATACCTCCTCCAAGCTGAAAAAAACCGACTCCGCCTTCATCGGAGTTTTTCCTGTACCAATCAGCCAGATACACCATATACTCTATTCCGCTTTTTACGGTATTTGGTTTTAATTCACCCTTGATTACATAAGATGCAAAAATATTTCCCATTGTCGAATCTTCCCATCCTCCGACTATAATAGGGATATTCCTCTCTGCGGCAGCAATCATCCAGCTGTCTTTCGGATCTATTTCATAATATTCCTTTAAAACACCGCTGTTAAGCATCCGGTACATATATTCATGGGGGAAAAACCTCATACCCTTTATATCTGCATCTTTCCATAATCTGAAGATATGTTTCTGTATTCTCCTGAAAGCTTCTTCTTCAGGTATACATGTATCGGTAACTCTGTTCAACCCCTGTTCCAGAAGTTCCATTTCTTCCCATGGCGTGAGATCCCGGTAATTCGGAACTCTTTTGTAATGGCTGTGAGCTACAAGGTTCATTATATCCTCTTCCAGGTTTGCCCCTGTGCAGGATATAATATGTACCTTATCCTGCCTGATCATCTCTGCCAGAGATACACCCAGTTCGGCTGTACTCATGGCTCCGGCAAGGGTAATCATCATTTTGCCTCCTTCCATCAGGTGTTTTTCATACCCTCTGGCAGCATCTACAAGTGAGGCAGCATTAAAATGTCTGTAATGGTGGGTAATAAAATCTGATACAGGACCTTTAGTCTTTTTCCTGAGATCCGGAAGGACTACTTCCAGTTCTACACTCTTCATAGTATCAGCAAGTGCAATCATCACATTTCCTCCTTTTTATATTAAATTTTCAGCCTTTTACAGCAACTGCTGTAATATATTTGTCGGCATTATCCCTGATTTTTCATAATCAAACTTACAAAAATACCAGCAGAAAATGATAGTTTTTTTTACGACAGGTAGTTTCACTTTTACTGGAAATTGTACCTGATTTTATAAATCTATTAATTAGTGAACAATGAGTAGTGAACAGTGAAAAGTAAGTAAAATCCAATTTTTTTCACTTTTCACTGTTCACTATTAATCTTCAAGCAGATGAACAACCATGCCGCTTCTCAGTTTCGGTTCGAACCATGTGGATTTAGGTGGCATAACCTTTCCCTGATCTGCCACCTTCATAAGCTGTTCCATAGAAGTGGGGTACATGGCGAAAGATACTTTAAATTTACCGCTGTCTACAAGTTTCACCAGTTCTTTCAGTCCCCTCATACCTCCTATAAAATCTATATTTTTATCTTCCCTGGGATTTTTAATACCTAAAATCGGTTCGAGAAGATTTTCCTGAAGTATGGCTACATCAAGAGATGCTACAGGATCTTCTTCCGGATAAGTTCCTTTCTTTGCAGAAAGTTTAAACCATGAACCTTCCAGATACATGCCGAATGTATGTAATGACTCCGGCTTATATGGCTCTTTTCCGATTTTTTCTATATCAAATTTTTTGGAAATTTTCTCTATAAACTCTTCAGGTGTATTACCTGCAAGATTTTTTACTGCACGGTTATAGTCCATTATATACAACTGATTTGCAGGAAATATTACGGAAAGGAAGAAATTATATTCCTCTTCCCCTGTGTGGTGAGGGTTTTCCCCCTTTCTTCTCCGGGCCACCCTTGTAGCGGCAGCAGAACGGTGATGCCCGTCTGCTACATAGAGACAATCTATCTTCTTAAATTCCTCTGCAATGTTATCGATTGTTGTGTCGTCGGACACTACCCAGAGAGTATGTCTTATACCGTCTGTAGCGGTAAAATCATAATCAGGATTCTGGCCGGTTATATTCTCAACTATATCATCTATGGATTTTCTCTGCTTATAGGCAAGAAAAACAGGGCCTGTATTTGCATTTGCCGTATCTACATGAAGGGTTCTTTCTTCTTCTTTATCTTTTCTCGTATGTTCATGCTTTTTTATGAGATCTTTTTCATATTCTTCTACAGATGCTCCTGCCAGAAGCCCTGTCTGAGAATGAAGTTTATCGCCTATTGGCATAACCTGACGGTATATGTAATAGCATTTCTTTTCGTCTCTTATCATAGTTCCTTCTGCAATAAACCTCTTTAAATTTTCTTTTGCCTTTTCAAAGATCTTTCTATCATGCATATGAAGACCGGGATCAAGATCTATTTCAGATTTCTCTATATGAAGAAAGCTGCAGGGATTGGATGAAGCTATTTCCCTGGCTTCCTCAAAATTTACTACATCATATGGCACTGCTGCCACTTTTTCTTCCAGACCTCTAGCAGGTCTGACACCTCTGAAAGGTTTTACTACCGACATATATAAGCCTCCTTTTAATCGTGACGCGTGACGCGTGATGCGTGACGCGGGGATAATGATTGAAAGCAACTATTTATAATGAAAGTGAGTAGTGATTACTTCTACTCACTACTCACTATTGACTACTCACTTATTTGGTTGCTTCATAAAAATCTATAATTATCTTTGCCACTTCACTGCCAACTCTGGCCTGACCTTCTTTTGTAGAAGCAGCTACATGGGGGGTGAGAATTACATTTTCAAATGCCTTAAATTCTTCTCTGAAGGCAGGTTCTGTTTCGAATACATCAATGCCTGCTCCTGCTACTTTTCCTGATTTCAGTGCATCCAGGAGGGCTTTTTCATCAACGACTCCGCCTCTGGCACAGTTTATGATAAAAACTCCGTCTTTCATTCTTGCAAAGTGTTCTGCTTTAAGTAATGGACCATGTTCCTTAATAAATGGCACATGAAGTGTTATAAAATCCGATTCTTCCAGTATGACATTCATAGGATGCTGTTCTGTCCCCATACCTGTAGGATCAAAAGTAAGAATAGATCTGACATGGAAATGTACATGCATGCCGAGTCCCAGCGCCCTTCTTGCCACTTCCTGGCCTATTCTTCCCATACCGATGATTCCAACAGTTTTCCCGCAGAGTTCCATTGCTTTATAACCTTTTTTAACCCATTTACCATTTTTCATAGAAGAATCCAGATAGGTCAATTTTTTCGCAAGACCAAACATCATGGCTATTGCCATTTCTGCCACTGATATGGAACTGGCGTTAGGAGTATTTGCAACTTTAATGCCTGCTGCTTCAGCACATTTTACATCTATATTATCAACACCTACTCCGCCTCTTACTACCAGCTTAAGATTTGTGGCTGCTTTAATTACATCTGCAGTAACCTTTGTAGCACTCCTTACAACCATTGCATGATAATCACCTATGACTTTTAACAGTTCATCTGGTGCAAGACCGGTCTTTTCAACGACTTCAAGTCCTTTATGGGCCTGTAATTTACCTAAAGATTCTTTGTCAATGGGATCACATATAATTACTTTCATAACAGACATCAGGAATTTTCGGCTAGTCATAAATTTTGTATAAATTGCCTCATTCTCCGGTAAATTTACACAGAATATATAATACTATGATATGTTCAAAAAAATCCCTGACAGCTTCCCTCCTTTAAAATAAATTCCCAATCAATCCATAATGCCATTTCTGTCATATACGACAAAAAAATAAATTACGGAAAAGATTAAGTCTAATATTATTTCATCATTGAACAACTTTATCCTTCATGAAAAATTTTATTTACTGATTACCACACAGGGTAAATTATAGTTATTTTCATAACTATCCATAAATAATGACCTCGTAATGTGTAAAGCGTAATGCGTGATGCGCAGGGATTAAACCCGTCACGCGTCACGCGTTACGCGTCACGACAAATTAAATTCTATACTTAATTTTGAAGACAATTGCATCATGAAAATACCAGGGAAAATTTTATTATTGTTTGTATTTTGACTGAATTTTTTATGCAATTATCTATGCATAAAAGTATAATAAGTTATGAAATACACTATAGTAACCCTTTTCTCTTCACCACTTATATGTAACTTTCATGGTGAAGTAAATTCTACATAATATATTGAAGAATATTTTCAGATAAGGTAGAATAATAATATAAATTTTTAACAGTGGTGAATTATGATGGAACAGGATACAAAAAAACAAGCCGGTGATTTATACAGTACATCTATGTCCATGAGAAATTACAGGATGCTGAGTGATTTTATTTACAATGAAGTAGGTATTAAACTTCCGCCGAACAAAAAAATCATGCTTGAAGCCCGTATAAGGAAAAGGCTCAAAATACTTAATATTAACTCATTCAGTGAATACTGTGATTACATATTCAGTCCCCATGGTATTGAGACTGAACTTATTCATATGATTGATGTTATTACTACCAATAAAACAGATTTTTTCAGGGAACCTGCTCATTTTGATTATTTAACTCAGACTGCATTGCCTGAATTAATTAATTCTTCCGCCCATGGTATACACAGAAAAATCAGGCTATGGAGTGCAGGGTGTTCTACAGGAGAAGAACCTTATACCCTGTCAATTGTTTTGAGTGAATTCGGCGAGAAGTACAGCGGATTTAATTTTTCTATTCTTGCAACTGATATATCAACTGAAGTACTTCAAAAAGCTGCCAAAGGTATTTATGAGCTGGAAAAAATCGAAGGGATACCTATTTTATTAAAACATAAATACCTGATGAAAAATAAAGATAAAAATAAAAAATTTGTAAGGATTGTTCCTGAATTAAGAGCTCTCATTAACTTCCGAAGACTTAATCTTATGGACAGTAATTTCGGCATAGAAGAGCCGATGGAAATAATATTCTGCCGTAATGTAATAATTTATTTTGACAGAGCAACACAGGAAAGACTGTTAAATAAATTTTACAAACAGCTGACTTTCGGAGGATATCTATTTATGGGTCATTCGGAAACACTTCACGGGCTCAGCATACCACTGGTTCAGGTGGCACCCACAATCTACAGGAAATTAGAATGAATATTTTAGAAACTACTTTACCTGTTATCCATTTAAAAGCAGGGGAAATATATATTGCAGAAAAGCCAACTTTAGTGGCTACAGTACTTGGCTCATGTATATCTGTGACTATGTTTAACAACAGGTTCAAAATAGGTGCCATATGTCATGGCGCTCTACCGGTATATAAAAAAACAGGTATGGAATCAGGGAAAATACAAACGAACCGTTTAAATATGTTGACTATTCCATAAGCTATATGGTATCACAATTAGCAAATTATGGGATTAAAACAGTTGAAATCGAAGTTAAACTATTCGGAGGAGCTGATATGTTTTCCTTCAATAACGGCAATGTAAATAAATTAACGGTAGGACAGCAGAATACTCAGGTCGCTCTGAATACTATACAGGAAGAAAATTTAAGATTACTGGTTTCCGATACAGGCGGGAAAAGGGGACGTAAAATATTTTTTTATACCCATACAGGAGAAGTATTATTAAAAAGGCTACAAAAAGGAGATAATTCATAATATGAAAAATAAAATCAAAGTTCTTATAGTTGACGATTCTGCTGTGGTCAGACAGACACTTCAGGATATATTATCTTCTGACCCGCAAATAGAAGTAATGGGTGCCGCCTCTGACCCCTATGTGGCAGCTAAAAAAATGAATACAGAAGTACCTGATGTTATAACCCTTGATGTGGAAATGCCCCGTATGGATGGCATTACATTTTTGCGTAAGCTCATGAGCCAGCACCCCATACCTGTTGTTATGTGTTCAAGTCTTACAGAAAAAGGCTGTGAAACAACATTGAAGGCTTTTGAATATGGAGCGGTAGAAATAATACAGAAACCCAAGCTTGGAGTTAAACAGTTTCTGGAAGAATCAAAGGTACAGATATGTGATGCAGTCAAAGCTGCTGCAGTAGCCAGACTAAGAAGGATTTCTCCCGGTGGGCAGACTGTAGCGCCGAAGCTTACTGCCGATGCAGTCATTGCAAAACCTACGTCAAAAGCTATGATTCAGACTACCGAAAAGGTAGCTGTAGTGGGAGCTTCTACAGGAGGCACAGAAGCTTTGAGAGTTTTTCTTGAAGCTCTACCGGCTGATTCTCCCGGAATAGTTATTGTGCAGCACATGCCTGAACATTTTACTGCAGCTTTTTCAAAACGTCTCGATGGCCTTTGCCGTGTAACAGTCAAAGAAGCGGCCGATAATGATACGGTAGTAAGGGGGCGCGCTCTTATAGCTCCCGGCAACAAACATACACTTTTAAAAAGAAGTGGTGCCCGTTATTATGTGGAAGTAAAAGACGGTCCTCTCGTAAGCCGTCACCGTCCTTAGTAGATGTATTGTTTCGCTCTGCCGCACGATATGCAGGGAAAAATGCAGTAGGTGTTATAATGACCGGCATGGGAGATGAC
>JAKPQU010000075.1 GCA_029555925.1 Bacillota bacterium | reverse complement strand
ATCACGGCAGCACAGGTATATTTTATTGAATTATAATGTAAAGTAGCATGATATAAGCTGTAACTGTTATAAACGTTCCAGTTTAGATTTTTTTCGGAGGAGCATCAGACAGGCAGACAGTATTTACCTATTATTCAAATTATTCAGTTTAATTAAAGCAATTTGGTATTAGATAAAAATTATAGAAAGGCAGTTTATCTAAATAATTTATGAGACCGAGATTATATAAAAAAACACTTGATACGGGTGATATAGGTTTGACGACTGATAATCTTCCTGAAGGTGAGAAGGTTGATTTTAGAAACTGGTTCGGCGGGGAAAGATGTGATCTGCCCCTGGAACTGGAGATAGGCACAGGGAAAGGAGAATTTTTACTTCGACAGGCAGGGACAGTTTCTTCGGTAAATTATATAGGTCTGGAATATGCGAAAAAGTATTCCCTTTATGCAGCAGACCTGGCCCGCCGGGAAGGTCTGAAGAATATAAAAATTGTAAATGCAGAAGCTCTTTCTTTTATAAAAAACCATGTAGGTGATGAAACATTTCGTCAGATACATATATATTTCCCTGACCCGTGGCCTAAAAGAAAACATAACAGAAGAAGATTTATTCAGGAGAATAACCTGAGAGAATTGCATAGAATTCTGGCCCCCGGCGGCCTTATAAGAATTGTGACAGATCATGACGATTATTTTACATGGATAAAAAAGCACATTTCTTCAGTGGAAAATCTGTTCCAGTGCCTTCCATTTTCTTCTCCCGAAGCAGCCGGCGAAGGTGAACTGGTAGGTACAAATTTTGAGCGGAAATATCAGAGGAAAGGACGGGCCTTTCACGGAGTGATTCTTAAGAAACGTGACGGGTAACGCGTGACGCGTGACGGGTTTAATTCCTGCGCATTACACATTACAAAATCTGATAATCTCTGAAATATTGCAAAATCTTCTGATTTATGTTAAACTTTTACAGGTAGTTATTGTATATTAATCAATGGAAAAATGAGTGATTTTACGCGTTACGCGTTACGCGTTACGCGTTACGATTCTGATGGGGAAGGCATTTATATGTTTGAAGCAGAAGAAATGTTTCGCGAATTTTCTTCTTATTCCGATTATTTATCCCGTCTTGTATATATTAAAAAACATAGTAAACATTTAAATCCGCAGTTTATAGAACTTATTATTTTACATGCAAAGATATTGCTTGATGAAGGAGAAGTCCCTCTTTCTATAGAGTTAGCAGATCTTGCCATCATCGCATCTTCCTCTCTGGATGATAATCGTATTAAAACATCATCTTTACTTTTGAAATCTCAACTTGTACAGCTTCAATCGGATTTTTCACAGGCCAGGGAGCTGCTGTTTGAAACAGGAAAAATATATGAAAAAGAAAAAATGGATGATAAGCTCTGTGAGCTATATAATTTGATTGCCTATCTTTATAAATCTCAGAAGAAATATGAAGAAGCTATAGAATACCATAAAAAAGCTATTGATTTGAGCCATATACTGGATAAAAAAGACCTCTGCGCTCTTAATTTAAGCGCTATAGGAGAGATTGAATATCATAGAAACAGATCAAAGGAAGCACTTGATTATTTTGAGCAATCTCTTTCAATTTATAGAAATCTTGGAGATAGCAAATCTCAGGTTCAGATATTGAACTGGATGGGATACATAAATATAAACCTGAAGAATTATGAAGAAGCACTGAAGAATTTTCTGGAAGTAGTTAAACTCTGCGAACAGGACAGGGATAAAGTCAGTTCTCCCGTTGCCTATGCAAAATTTCATCTCGGTACTATATATCAATACTTCAATGAACCTGATAAGGGACTTAAATATTTTATAGAAGCAGTGTCACTGTGGAAGGAAAGAGAAAAATTTCAGGCCTGTTCCGAAGTACATTTTTATTCGGGAAAGATATTGTTAAACCTTGGCCTTAAAGAAAAAGCCCTTGATTACTTTAATATTTCCCTGAAATTACTTCAGAAGCTTGCCAGTAAAAAAGGTATGCTTTCATTGCTTTTTCAAATAAGGCAGCTTCAGGAAGAAGATAGTTCCGAGCCGATACAGAGTTTTTTTGCAAGGAATTTAAAAGTTAAACCTGAAGAAGTAGAACTTGCTGATGACGAATATCTGTTTGATATACTTTCTCAGAAGTACAGAGATATAGATTGTGCCGATAAGGGAATTGTCTGTTTTACCTCCGGCATACCTTCTTTTATACAGAAAATTAATATGAATTCACTGAAAGATTTTCCAAGAAAACATTTCACAGTAACTCATTCTCACCTGAGTATTGCTTTTACACAGATTTCTTCGATCTATTATGCAAAAGAAATGTACAGGACGGGACTTGCCTATTCAATTGAACTGCTGCAAATTAAAAAGAAAATTTACAATCCGATTGTAATAAACCAGCTCCTGGAAAGTCTGAGAGAGCTTCCCCCAGGTGATCATGAGGTAAACTATAATTATTACATTCAGGAAATTATACGTTTTGTAAAGAAATTTGCCAGCAAGGCAGATCAGGCTCTTATTTATTATGAAGTAGGAATGGCTCATTTTATCAGAGATGATTATGAAAAATCATATGAATTATTTTTAAATGCCATCTCTTTATGCACCCATATTAATAACAGGCTCCTTGAAGGCAGGATCTGTCGAGCTCTGGCATGGGCAGAGTTTAACAGAGGAGACCTTCGGAAAAGTATAGAATATGCACAAAAAGCCCTTAAAATTGATGAAACTCTCAAATTAAATGAAGAATTTATCGATCTGTTACTATTGGGACGTTTATATCTTGCCGGGAAAGATTTTGTAAAATCTATGGATTATCTGGACAGGGCAGGAAGCAAAGCAGATAAAATTGTCTGTTCGAGTAATCCTTTGATTTTTATGAAAAATGTCCTTTTAGAATCCAGATTGTATTATCAGATCCAGATTTTTTATAACAGAGTTCAGGAAAGAAATTTTGATGACATTATGGGAGAGGAAAAAAATATATTTGACAGATTACCGTGTGATGAACTGTCAGGGCCTGTTGAGAGGCATAAAATTATTTACAGTGAGAAGATACCTAAGGAGTTTTTTGTGGATTTTTTTGCCGGTCATTATAATGCCCTTATGAAATTATATAGAAGAAATACCTATGAAGCGACAGATTCTATCCTGGAAGCACTCCTGAGTATTCTCTCTCTTCCTTTAGAAAAAGAAGAAAAAATTACTCTTTTCAGACTCGGTATTCTTTATGAAACTATGGAGATGAGTACTGAAAGCAGATGGCAGTTACGCACGGTAGATGAATATTTCAGGGATTTTATAAATGATGCAAGTATAAATTCTCCTTTTGCTCAGAGAGCTGTTGCATTATTTAATCTTTCAGTTATCCTTTCATTAAGAGGTCATTTTTCTGAAGCTCTGTCAGTATTGATTGAAGCGGAAGATATAGAGCAGATAGAGAAAAAATATTTCAGACTTGCAAGGATTTATTATCAAAAGGCCATAATCAGAGAATATCAGGAGAATATACCAAGGGCAATAGCAAATTACCATAATGCCATGAAGATATTCCGTAATCTGTCCGACAATTCAGGTGTTGCCAAATGCCTGAATAAACTTGCCATACTGGAAAAGGGAAAAAGGACAGACCATCTGCTTGAAGCTCTTTCACTTGTAGACGGAGAACATGAGCCTCTTCTTTACGGCCAGATAATTTTTAACTGGGCTGCAGTATTAAGGGAACAGGGTGTTTTTCTATGGGAAAGTCTTGATGCCCTCAAAGAAGCTCTTAAATATTTCAGAAAAGCCGATTTCCCTCAATATACTGTGAGAGTTCTCCATGCCCTTTCAGGTCTGTCCTGTGAACTGGGAGAGGAAGAGAAGGCTTCAACATTTCTGGAAGAGGCATGGATGTTACTTAAGAGTAGAATGCCTGATTTAATATGGGAAAGAATCAGATGTTTCATACTTATGGGACAGCAGGCTATGAAAAGAGAAGAAGATGCTTTGATATATCTGCAGCAGGCTCTCTTTTGCAGTCCTTCTATACCGTCTTCTCTGGGTTATTCCTACTGGGTATGTCTGGAACTGACAAATTTCTTTTCCCTTATAGGCAATCAGAGTGAAAAAGAGAAATATCAGGATATGGCAAAAGAAATAAAGAAAAAAATAATAGATATATGGGGAGCACATGCCCCGATTTTCCTCGATGAAAAATTTCACATGTGGGGCCAGTTAAAGAAAAATTCTTTCGATATTCTTGATGAAGAAAAAATACCTGCAGGTAAACTGAAAAATACAAAAGATAAGATATTGCCTCTTCTTCATTATTTGATTAATTTGAAAGAAAATGAGACGTTAATAAGAAGACATATGTCTGATATTATAACTGAAATGGAAAAAAATAATTGAGTGAAGTGTGAAGGATGAAGAGAAAAACGGGTAACTGTCTTATGACACAGGTTACCCGTCACTGTTGAGGAGGTTGAAGATTGCTTACGCAAGATAGCTTGTTTTCAAATATTGATACATTTTTATGGAAAGATATTTTTTGTGAAAAACTTGACGGATATGATGATGTCCAGTATGTATGGGATGTATTGAAGAGAATCAAAGGATATGTAGAGAATAATGTAAGGCATGCCATAGAAGGAACCGTAGAAGAAGGAGCTTTCGTAGAGGAAAATGTATATATAGGTGAAGGAACTGTTGTTGAAAGAGGGGCTCTTGTGAAAGGACCTTCAATTATAGGCAGAAACTGTCATATAAGACATGGTGCCTATATAAGAGGTTATGCTCTTATATGTGACAACTGTGTCGTGGGACATGCTACAGAGGTAATAAGAGCATTATTCCTGCCAGGTGCAAAGGCTCCTCATTTTAATTATGTAGGAGATTCCATACTCGGTACAGATGTAAATTTAGGAGCAGGTACAAAACTGTCTAACCTTAAAAATACAAGTACAGGTATAGTCATAAAATATAATGGCAGGAATTTTCAGACAGGACTGAGAAAATTCGGAGCCATTCTCGGTGACAGGTGTCAGACCGGTTGTAATTCTGTGTTAAATCCCGGTACAATACTTGGCCCTGATTGTATTGTCTATGCCACTGCCTCTGTGAGAGGTGTGTATACAGGCAAAACTATAATAAAAGTGAAACAGAATGTTGAAACGTCAGAGTTTCGTTTCTGATATTGAATCTGATATTGAAATCGTGAACCGGTGAATTGCCGGCCATATGGCCACCGCTTACCGGTCACTGTTAACTGAAATGAATTCTTCCCTTTTAGGATTAACACTTAAAAACAGATATAATATAATAAAACTTCTCGGTAAAGGCGGGCAGTGCTATGTTTATCTTGCCTTTGATACGGAACGACAGGAAGAAGTGGTTGTAAAAGAACTTATTCATAAATCTAAAGATCAGGAAATTCAGGAACAGAATATAATCCTTTTTAAGAAGGAATATGAACTGTTACACAGGATGGATCATAAAGGATTACCGAAAGGTTATGATTATTTTCAGGAAAAAGACAGACATTTCCTTGTTGTAGAATATGTGTCCGGAGAAAATCTGAAAATGATTCTCGAGAACAAAGAAATAGAATTTTCCGAACAACAGGTAATCGAACTGGCAATACAGATGGCAGAAGTTCTTGTATATCTTTCTCATATGAAGCCACACCAGGTACTTATAAGAGATATTAAACCGGCAAATATTATGTTAACGCCTGAAGGTGTAATTTATTTTATTGATTTTACCATTGCCAGGGAATCAGACCCATCAAAAACAGGTGATACAGTGAGAATTGGTTCTATAGGTTATGCGCCTCCGGAACAGTACAAAGGTAAATCGGACATCAGGTCAGATATATATGCTCTTGGAGCAACTATGTATCAGATGTTAACAAAACATGATCCTTCTATTGCACCATTTCAGTTTGAGCCTGTAAGGCATTTAAACCCTGCTATTTCTAAAAATATGGAAGGAATTTTAAAGAAAGCCCTGGAACTTGACCCGTCTCAAAGATATCAGAAACCGGAGGATATACTTCATGATCTGTCTTCTATAAGAGACGGTAAAGATATAGCTTTTGATTATAAAACAGTTGTTTCGACCTTTAATGAAGAACCTGCACCTATGTCTCCTCCGCCACGGCCGTTGCTTTTTAATGTGATTTCAGGGAAAGGATTGTTGTCTTTATTACTTATTTTATCTGTTCTTACTGCTATTATTGTGATAATATTTAGAATGAAGTGAAAAATAGTGATCTGTAATAATGGTCACTGGTCACTGTAATAAAGGAGGATTAGATTTGAAAATCCTGGTAGTAGATGATGATTTTTTAATCCTGGATGTGATACAGGAATTTTTAGCCATAGAAAATTTTAATGTTATAACAACGTTAAGCCCCATTGAAGCATTGAAAATTGCAGTTTCCGACAGACCCGACTGTATTCTTGCAGATGTTGTAATGCCTGAAATGAACGGTTATGAGCTTTATAGAGAAATAATGAAATCTTATCCCGACATAAAATTCATATTCGTAAGCGGCAATGTCAATGAATATGATATAAAAAGAGAACTGGATATAGACGTGCCTCTTATAAAGAAACCGTTTACGAGAAAAGAAATTATACATATGATAAAAAACGGCTATCAGTCAGCGTCCGGTAGCAATCAACCGGGGGTGTATTAACGTATTTCAGAAGTGAATAGTGAATAGAAATTGCCAATTTTATTCACTACTCACTAACAGACATGACCGGAGCGGTC
>JAKPQU010000245.1 GCA_029555925.1 Bacillota bacterium | reverse complement strand
TCATCGTCATCATTTAATCTTTTTATAAGAAAATCTATAGCAAAATTTCCAAGCCTTATAAGGGCATCTGCCGAATAGGCCTGTACATGAGTGTCTTCATCACCCATTTTTACAAATAAAATCTCAAAAGCACGTCTGTCTCCAATAAAGCCCAGAGCATTGGCAGAAGCACCTCTGACCTGTTCGTTTTTATCCCACATGGCTTCTATTAATGGCTCTACTGCTTCTCTGTCACCTATTCTGCCAAGAGCACTCGCACATTTCATACGTACATAGGTGTTTTCATGCTTCAATCCCTCTATAAGAAGCGGGACAGACGGTTTCCCGAGATATATGAGAGCCTCCACAGCATAACGGCCCACAAATTCATTATCTGAAACAAGAGCTTTAAACATGGTGTCCAGCGCTCTTTTATCTTTAATATAGCCCAGGGAATTTACGGCATAAGCTCTTATCTTTTCATTTTCGTCACTGCAGAGCTTTATAAGTCCGTCAACAGCACGATTATCGCCGATTCGTCCCAGAGTTTTTACAGCATTCAATTTAATCTGATAATCTTCTGATGATAGGGAACTTACAAGAGGAAGAACTGCAGGCTCTCCGATACGCCACAGAGCCTGGGTTGCATATACCCCTGTCAGTTCATCATTGCTTCCGAGCATAACAACAAGAGGTTCTATGGCTCTGGTATCGGAAATACGGCCTAACACTATTACAGCATTCCTCCTGAGCCTGTCATCATCCGTAGATAGAGTATCTATAAGAAGAGGAACTGCCCCTTTACCATAACTTTCAAGTGCAGAAATAGCATCTTTAACCACCTTATCTTCGGAACTTCCAAGCCTCTGAATAAGTCCCTCCGGGGTAATTTGAGCAAAAGATATGGTACAGGTTATAAGTATGAATAATATAGAAATAAAATTTTTTTCCATAATAATAATCGTGACGCGTAACGCGTAACGCGTGACACGTGAAGAGTGAATTAACTATAGAAATTCTTCTTTTATAGAAGAAAACCTTCTAAATAAAATGAGCATAAATAATTAATATTTAACATCAGCGATTATTGAATTTGCAAGCATTTTTACTAACTATTCACCACTCACCACTCACGAAAATTAGGACTGGATATAAATAAATTTTTATATTATACTATAGTCCGATATTTTATTAAGGAGTAACATTTAATTATAGTGTATTTCATAACTTATTAGAAATTAAGTCTTCGTGACGCGTAACGCGTGACTCGTGACGGGTTTAATCCCTGCGCATCACGCATTACGCTTTACGCATTACGAGGTCATTATTTATGGATAGTTATGAAACTAACTATA
>JAKPQU010000242.1 GCA_029555925.1 Bacillota bacterium | reverse complement strand
TGCGCTGGAATTTCAGTTGGTTTTTGCGCTGGAATTTCAGTTGGTTTCTGCGCTGGAATTTCAGTCGGTTTCTGCGCTGGAATTTCAGTCGGTTTTTGCGCTGGAATTTCGGTTGGTTTCTGCGCTGGAGTTTCAGTTGGTTTTTGCGCTGGAATTTCAGTTGGTTTCTGCGCTGGAGTTTCAGTTGGTTTTTGCGCTGGAATTTCGGTTGGTTTCTGAGTTGGTTTCTGAGCAGGTGTTGTTGCCGGTAATTCGGAAGGAACTGATGTAGCCATGACAAAATCGGGCTGCCCCTGAAGTTTTTCTTCAAGCTTTTTATTGGCTTCTTCTATAAGCATGACAGCAGCTCTGATAAAGCCTTCTTTTTTTGTTACTTCCGCCTGTTCTCTCAATCCTTCTGCTTCTGTAGTATCATAACCGGATGAACGTGCTGTAGCAAGTAATTTAATGTAATGGTTGATAGCTTTTTCGTATTCTTCTTTATAATCGGTTTTACACAATGATATAGTCGGATATATGATTGCTATTACTATCATTACAATAAGAGGTATGAAAATTTTTTTATTATTCACTTTTAAATAACTCCTTTTTATAACTATTATAAGCTTATTTCTTTTCTTCGTAGAAGTTTCTTTTCCTTCACGATTGAAGTAATTCTAAAAAGAAATGTATCGAAGTCTTTATAAGCGTGACGCGTGAAAGGTGTCAACGAGCTTCACCCTTCACTGATTTATCGTTGACAAAATACATCATTTATTTATAATTAGCTATCATTACGTTCCACAGAGAATCCCCGCGTCACGCGTCACGCGTTACGCGTCACGAGCTTAAGGAGGCTTTTATGTCTGAAATTTTTGCAAATCTTATAGTAGAACATGCCGCACAGCTTTTAACTCTTAATACTTCAAAAACAATGCCTGTATTACGTCCTGTTAAAGAAGATCTCGGTATTATAGAAGATGGTTTTGTCGCTATTGACGACACAGGTTGTATTATTGCCACAGGGAAAACGGGAGATATAAATGTTTCTTTAAAACCAGGCGGCAGGAGAATTTCTGCGAGAGGCATGGTAGTTATGCCGGGCTTTGTAGATCCCCACAGTCATATTGTTTTCGGGGGAAACCGTATAGAAGAAATAAAAATGAGGCTTGCAGGAAAGACCTATCTTGAAATACAGAAGGCGGGAGGTGGTATAAACTTTACTGTAGCTGCCACGCGGGGTGCTTCAGAAGAAGAACTTCTGGATAGAGCAGGACAGGTTATTTCTTTTATGTTAAAACATGGTACAACCACTCTTGAAACTAAAAGCGGTTACGGGCTTAATAAAGAAGTAGAGATTAAAATGCTTCATATAATAAATGAATTGAATAAAAAATATCAGATGGATATAGTAAGCACTTTTCTGGGAGCCCACATTGTTCCGAAAGAATTTTTAAATAACAGGAATGAATACATAAGACTCCTTATAGAAGAAATGATGCCTGCTGCCGGAGAAGTGGCAGAATTCTGTGATGTGTTCTGTGAAGAAGGAGCATTCAGTGTAGATGAAGCAAGGAAAATACTGCTTGCAGGAAAATCTATGGGATTGCTTCCCAGAATCCATGCAGAGCAATTGTCCTGTATCGGAGGAGCGGAACTGGCAGGAGAAATAAGAGCGCTTTCTGCAGATCATCTGGAATATATTTCCCGGGAAGGAATAAATTCTATGGCTGCAAACCGGGTAGTGGCTGTTCTGTTACCCGGTGCTACCTTTTTTATGAACCTTGACAGATATGCTCCTGCAAGAACCATGATAGAAGAAGGAGTTCCTGTTGCTCTTGCAACTGACTATAATGCCGGTTCATGCTGGACCTGTTCCATGCAGATGATTATGTCTCTTGCCTGTATAAAGATGAAGATGACGCCGGAAGAAGCTATAGTGGCTTCTACCGTTAATTCTGCATGTGCTCTGAACAGAGAGGATTCTGTCGGAACTCTTGAAACAGGAAAATATGGAGATTTAATTATATGTGATGTCCCTGATTATGCTCTCCTTCCTTTTTATTTCGGCGCCAATCATGTAGTGACTGTTATAAAGAAGGGAAAAGTACTTTTTGAGTGACCTGTAATAAGGTTGTTCCTCACGTCACACGTCACGAGAAACAGGACAGCTATAGAAAAAAAATTGTAGCTTTATAATTTTTTTAGAAATTAGAGGAGATTTTTTTCTTTTGTTGAATAGTTAGATAGTTTTTATTAGAAATTATATTATTATAGCTAGTGTTGTCGGTTACGAGGTGCTTTTTACCGGGAGGTGATATTTTAAATAATTTTTCGTAGTTATAATTTTATTTTAGCTTCAAATTTTGAATTGAAGTTTTCACAGAAAGGAGGACAGATCTGGATTTGATGCTTATAGAAACTGTAAGCATAGCCAGAGTTGAAAATTTAATGAAAACAAGAATTATATTTTGTTCCGTTTTATTGATGGTATTTGCATTTTTACTTCCCAGTATTTCTCCATTACTGGCTGCCTGGGATGATCCCAGCAATAAGCCGGATTTTTTCCTTGGTAATACTGAAGAGTTTAAAGTACAAAATGTATTTATTAATGGAAAACCTCTGAATCCCAGTATATATTTCTTTACTATACATAGAGAGGTATTTGTTCCTGTCCGTATAGTAACTTATGCTCTCGGGAGAAAAGTGACATGGGATCCTGTTGATAGAAAGGTTTTTATTAACGGTAAAGAGTTAAATACCACAAGAGTTATTTTAGGTCCTACATGTTATGTCTCATTGAGAAGTATAGGCCACATATGTAATGCTCAGGTAGCCTATGATACTAAAAACCATTCTGCAGCAATATGGGCAAAACATCCTGCTGAACTTGGTTATCCGATAGAGAGATGGTATATAGGTACATCTGAATATTATGAGAGGTTAAACACCAAAGTAAAAGCTGACAGAGAAAATACAAAACTCAATGCAGCAAGAGCTGAACTGGAAAAACAGGGTGTAGATCAATCTCTGTTAAAGGATGATAATTTTGTAAAACAGTATGTAGAGAAGGATAAAACACCTGCTCCTGCAGCTCCTGCAGGACCTGTAGCTCCTCCGCCGGTAAAGGGGCCTGTAGCACCACCACAGCCAGTGGTGACTCCACCTCCAGTAGTGGCACCTCCGTCACCAGTCCCAACGGCTGCGCCAAAGGGACCGGATCCGTTTAATTTCGGATTTTAGGAGAGAGGAATTTATTGTAAAAGGAGTTGATAAGGATAGTGAGAAAATTAGTTTTGGTAAAATGTATGGTTCTCACCATAATTCTCGCCTGTGCTTTCAGCGCATATGCCGGTGAATTAAAGCCTATGAATATCTTTATAAATCAGCAGATGATAGATATGGATGTTCCTGTGGTATATGAGAATTATATGCCCTATGTACCTCTTCGTTATATATGTGAAGCTCTTAATATTTCAATTTCTTACGATCCCTCTGTAAAGGCTATATTTGTGGATGGTAAGATGCTGGAACAGCCTTTTATATATTATGGAAGAGACGTGTATCTCACTCTTGAAAGAGTAGAAGAAGTACTCGGTCTTGAAGTAGGTCTTGATGGAGAATATGAAATGATTGCCATTTATTCTCCTGGATATACCTATAAAGAAGGTACTCCCTACTGGCAGCAGAAGGTTGAAAGAGAAGAACCTGCTGTAGAACCAGTTCCTCCGGGAGGCGGAGTTCTTCCTGGCGGTCCTCCGCCGGAAGTGCCACCACCGCTCTTCCCTTAATTTAAAGAGAATGAGATGTTTTTTGCAGGGGTCTTAACAGACCCCTGTAATTATTTCCATGTAATATTATCTCCCGAATAGATTGCTTTCTCTGTACCGTCAATTTCTACTAAAAGTTCTCCCGCTGAACCAATATCTAAAACTCTGGCAGGAATTTTTTCGCCTGTTTCTATATACCTGTTAAGAGAGATAGAATGTTTTCTCCATTCTTTCAATATTTCTTCGCCCGGTAATAGATTGTAGAAATATTCAAACTGCTCCAGTATCTCTTTAAGTAAAAATGCTCTATCTCCTTCCAGTTCTATGGAATGTGCCATCATGTCTGACGGGAAAGAAATATTTTTTCCTGTGTTTATTCCGAAGCCGCATACTAAAATAGTTTCACCGGAAACAGTTAAAACTTCACTCAAAATACCGCAGATTTTTTTCCCGTCAAGAAGCAGATCATTTGGCCATTTTATAGCTACCTGTTTACCTGAAATATTTAAAATACTTTTTGTTATTACTACTGATATGAGTGCATTTATTAGAGGTAATTTCTGTATTTCTATGGCCGGGTTTTTTAGTATTATTGTTGTCCATAATCCCAGTCCTTTCGGAGAAAACCACTTTTTGTTCATTCTTCCTCTTCCGAGAGTCTGGGAATCTGCCACGATAACTGTTCCATTTTGCAGATTTTTTATATGTTCTTTTGCAAACAAATTTGTTGACGTCACTTCAGGCAAGAAAATTATATCTTTACCGGTAAAGTGAGTATTTAACCTTTTTGTAAAATGTTCTGCCAGGACTTTATCGTTACATATTCTGGAAAGTGAATCCATTTTTATATACCTTATTTCAGTATGATTACGTTTAAAAATAACATGGGATTTTATATGCAATCACGGAATATTTAGAGTGAAAAGTGAAAAGTGAAAAAATTAGATTTTACTTACTTTTCACTGACGGCTATGACCGTTTCGGTCTCAACGACGTATGAGAAACTGTTCCTTCCGTCACGCGTTACGCGTTACGCGTTACGATTCTTATGTAAATTAATAGATTCATGAAATCAAGTGCAATCTTCAGTAACGGTGAATCTACCTCTTGCAAAAAACACTATTTATAGTATAACATATATTTTTTCGATTGACACGGTGAAATTCTCTGTGTTAGAATTTCTCTGTATTGATGATTAATTCTTTTTATTTTTTATGGAGGTTCATATAATGAATAAGATATCTATTTTACTATGCCTGATTTTTTTGGCAATAAATTCATTCTCTCCTGCATTTTCCGGGACAAAGAAGGTTGATTTTTCTGTTACTCTGGATAATTCTCCTGTTATATCAAGATTTCCCGGGTTTACTGCCCTTATATCTGAGGAAGTCTTAAAGACTCTGGACAGAAATACTTTAAAGCTCTATATAAACGGAGAGGATTTCTCTGAACAACTTAATTTTAATCTGGATGCAAAAACGGGTTCCCTTTATATTTCCTTTGAGCCTGCCTATCCTCTACCAATGGGGCAGGTTGTTCAAAAACTTACAGGCCTTACTAACACAGGCGATTATTTTGAGAAAAGCTGGTCTTTCCTGGTTGATCCTTTGAAAGATAAAGAACTTGCAAAATTTTATAAAATACTTCAGAAAGAGCCCGGCAGCGTTTCCGCCCATCTCGGCCTTGCCGGTATTTATGAAAATAAATATCTGTTAAAAGATGCTCAGAATGAATATCTTACAGTGCTACAACTGGATCCTTCCAATGAAAAAGCAAGAAAATCATATGAACGTATCTTTGCACTGTGGGATCATAAAATGATCAGATACGGAGATTTAACAATAGAAGTTTTTATGGATCAAGGACTCCTTAATCTAGGAAAATTGATTATTTTCAATTTAAAGATATCCAATAAGGGAAATAAGCCGATATCTATAGATCCTGCGAAAAATGTTCTTGTAGATGAAACAGGAAAACAGTTTGAACCTGTAAATAATCTTGCTCCCTATCCCAAAAAAGCTCTTGACAGAAGATGGGTTTCTCTTGATGAGTATGCCAGGTTAAGCTATTATCTTCAGACCAATTCTTTTCCTCTTTTAGCTGCCCAGGATATAGCTCCTTCCGCTACTGTTCAGGGTTTTTTGATTTTTTCCTTCCCGGGAGGTAAGGTGTCTAAAGTTTTACTTTCTATCCCCGAACAGAATGTGGGAGAGCAGAAAGAAACTTTTTTATTTCCTTTTGTTTTGTAGTGGCTGAAAAGTGAGAAGTGAAAAATTAGTTAAATCTTATTCTATTCACGACTCACGACTCACCTGAATATAGTGTATTTCATAACTTATTAGAATTTAAGTCGTTGTGACGCGTAACGCGTGACGCGTGACGGGTTTAATCCCTGTGCATCACGCATTACGCTTTACGCATTACTAGGTCATTATTTATGGAGAGTTATGAAAATAACTACCGCTACAGGTAAATTAGTAACCATTTATCAGCTTCTGCCGGACAGGCTCTTACGAAGAAAAATAATCTGCCTTATTTAATTTGTTTTACAGACAATAAATTAGCCCTTATTTAATTTTTAATTCTATATAAAAAACTAATTTTTCTTCTCCAGAGCC
>JAKPQU010000240.1 GCA_029555925.1 Bacillota bacterium | reverse complement strand
GTTTTTGTAATTCTCCCGTACTCATATACCCTTATCTTTTTCAAAAGGAACCTCTTCATTAACAGCTTCTGATAAGACCTTAACTACGTAAGCATTCATTGAGAGCTGCTCTTTTATCGCCTGTATCTTAATCTTATCTTTCAATTCTGCAGATAAAATAACATTAATTACTTTTTCATCTTTACTTCTTACCTTCGGCACAGCACATTCACCTCTTAATACTATATTATCATAGATAACATGGTAAGTAAAGTAGTTTCCATAATTTCTATAATTACTATTTATAATATCCTGACGAGCCTGGAATAATATTCTTTTAGCTATAACTTACAATAGGTTAAAGGCTGCTTTAGCGTTTTCTAATGTCTATATATTAATGTTATATATTGCTACGGTTATATAGGATAACATTACAAAAGAAATAAAGAATTTGTCATAATATAGAATTTACATGAAGGAAAATTTAATATAAAATAGAAATCATGTTTGCTTTAGGTTTGCTAAAAATTGAATTGAGTGGTTAAAAAGTAAGATTTAGAAAAAGTGATATAAATGAATTTTAGCCCCTGACAGGGCTAGAATTGCAGATACTTATGATTTTATACACAGAAACATAAGTATTATATCACTCCGGGTATATTTTTGTCAATATTTATTAAGAAGGAGTGGACCATAACAGTTATGGATTTTCAAACCATCATCAACAGATTTCCAAACAGTAAAAGACTCATTAACGGAAGTTATCAGTGTTCATGCCCATTGCCATCCCATAAACACGGTGATAAGAGTCCGTCTCTCACAATTACAGAAAAGGAGGAAGAAGTTCTATTATTTTGCCATGTCTGCGGTAAAGAGGCTACACCAGAAATTCTAAAGGCAGTCGGATTAAAAGAGAAAGACCTGTTCAAGAAAAACTGGAGTAAAGAATCTCCCCCGGTATATTCTTCAGCGGGAAGTGACGGCAAAACTTACTCTCTGGACTGGATAATAAAGAACTCTACATCACATTATTTCTATAACAGCCCAGAAAATGAGCATGAAATTCTGAAGATCCGGTATAAAGATAAACATACCGGGGAAGAGATAAAGGGCTGTTACTACCATTATGCCGGAGCTGACAGATGGATAAAGAATCTAAACGGGAAAAAGCCTCAGTTATATAAACTGCCGGAGCTTCTGCAGGCCATAAAAATAGGGGAAGAATATATATTTGATGTTGAAGGAGAAAAAGATGTAGATACCCTATCTAGATTAGGATTGACTGCTGTAACCTCCGGCAGTGCAAAATCCTGGAAAGATGAATTCAAAGAATACTATAGAGGAGCGAAAACAGTGGTCTTATTGCCAGATAATGACCAGCCTGGAAGAGAATATTCAGAACAGAAAGCAAAATCCCTCTGTGGTATAGCGGACGAAGTTAAAATAGTTAACCTTCCTGGTCTTAAAGACAAAGAAGATGTTACCGATTGGCTGAACTCCGGTCATACAAAAGAAGACTTATTTGATGAAATAAAGATTGCTCCTGTATATTCACTGCCTATAATACAGCCTATACCACAGGAACAGAAAAAAGAGGCTACAACCTGGAAACCTCTTGAAACCATATCTGCAGAAGAATTTTCAAAGATACAATATCCGCCTATAAAGTTCCTGGTTCAGGATATTCTGCCGGAAGGGCTGTCAATTCTCGGTGGAAGCCCAAAGATAGGAAAAACATTCTTTGCTTTAAATCTGGCCTTATCTATAGCAAACGGAGAAAAGACTTTAGGTAGCTTACAGACAGAAAAAACTGGTGTGGCCTACTTTGCAGTAGATGAGAAAGACCAATATGTCCAAGAGAAATTCAATAACATCAGAGATTTCCAGAGAAAGCATGCTATACCTGAGAATATGGAATTCGGCTTTAAAATGAATAGGCTCTCCGAAGGAGGATATGAACAGATTATTGATTATATAGACAGAAAGCCTAATATAAAATTCATAGTAATAGATACTCTTGGAAGAGTTAGGAAGCGTTCAGGTATGGGTAATGCTTATGAAGTAGACGTTGAAGCCATCGGACAGCTCCAGGACATCTGTAAAGATAAAAATGTCTCTATGCTTTTATTACATCACAATAAAAAAGGTAAGAGTGAGGACTTTATAGAGAATCTGTCAGGCTCTATGGGTATTTCCGGGACTGTAGATACAATCCTGGCC
>JAKPQU010000226.1 GCA_029555925.1 Bacillota bacterium | reverse complement strand
TGGAACGTTTATAACAGTTACAGCTTATATCATGCTACTTTACATTATAATTCAATAAAATATACCTGTGCTGCCGTGATATTTTTTTCTCCGGAACACCAGGCAGGCAGACTACTATGTCTAAAGCTAAATAGTATAAGTACTGACGGCGGTAAATCCGGGAGCAGTTTAAATTGGGTATCTGGTGCCAGGTTTCGGGTTTTAATCTTCTGTTATTTTCAACACAATCCCGGATAAAGCAGGTCTTTTTACATTTCTGTCAAAAATAACTATATAATAATTGATGAAGGAGCATTAACATAGATGTTAAAAAAAATATTTAATTCCTTGCTTTCTGACATAGAAATCCAGTCTTCTTCTCATGGGAAAAAAACTATACAGGATATTACTCACATTATAGAAAGACATGAAGACCTGGAACAGAGACTTTCTGTCAGGTTTGAAGGACTTTTTGCAAGGATTAATGATGCAGGGGAATTGTACGTAAACGGTGAATTACATTCTACAACTGAATGGATGAACGGTATTTATGTAGTTGTAAGTGTCCATGATGATAAGGGACGCGCCCTGGGTGTAGGAAAAAATTACTTCAGCCAGAAGCATTTTTATTCCATGGAGGCTTTTTCTATTTATATAAACCTGAAGGGAGTTTCAGAAATACCATCTAAAATAAAGGTTTACCCCACAGGTACCAGATAAAAAATTAAAAAAATCAACAAGGAGGCCCATTATTATGTCTGATAAACTCAGAGAAAAGCTGAAAATCTCCGAAGAGAGATTGAAAGAGATTAACGATTTTTTACTGAATCCGAGTAACAGTGTCATAAACGATCTCTTAAAGGTAGTGGAAAAATACGGAGGACCGGAAGAAATAAACAGGAAAGCAGAGGAAGCAAGAAAACTTCCGAACCTTCTGAATAGATTAAAGGAAATAAAATCTCCCTATCTCAAAGATGTAGAATGGCTTATAGAGCAAAGAGACAGCGGAGCTTTTATCCCGGTGGCAGATTACAGAAAAAATATTCTGGGCAATAAATCTATAAAATTCAATGAAAAAAATCCTGTTACTCTTGAGATAAGTGCACTCCAGTATTTTCCGTTTCTGATAGAAGAGGCAAAACAATCTATAAAAAATAAAGAAATTATGCCGGGAAGATTCATAAGGGTCAGAAAGATGAAGGAGCAGGAAGGGGATAACGGGGATATACTTGCAGTGGCGGCCTCTATGGAGATCATAGGTGCAAGCTATGTAGAAACCCTTGATACAAAAGGTACTGACGGTTCAAACATTCATCTCTGCGGACCAGAAACAATTACAGGTTATTTCGGAGGTGTGGGGCAGCCAAATGAACATGCTCTTCAGTGGCTCGATGAATTCCTTTATTATTACACAAATTATGGTATAAAACAGGTTTTGAATATCAATCCCGGCACTGTTATGCTGGCATATCTCCTCCATAAACTGGGCGTTCACAACGAATTTAAAATCTCTGTATTTATGGGCAATGATAATCCCTATGCAGCACTCTGGACTCTTATAGGAGCAAAATTATTTGCCGGAGATGACGGGAAAACATCACTCATAGGCTTTAACTGGAGTAATTCCGTTGACAATAAAACCATAGAGGTGACTTCGGAAATAAGGAAATCTCTGGGACTGGAAGATAATGTACGTTTTGAACATCACATTACGGAAACATGGAGAAGTATAGTAAAACAGCCCTATAACAGAAGAGAAGAACTCCTGGAACTTGCAGAGAAAGTTCCGAATATTTCTGCAAAACATGAAGGCGGCGAAGAGGAAGATGAAAAGATAAGGGAACATTCTTCCGATATACTCGATTATTTCAGAACAAAAGAAGAAGTGGAAGCTACAGGCCACATGAAGGATCTTTTAAAGAATTATATGGATAAACATAGATCTGTAAATTTAACTGCAAAAGCTCTCACAGAAAAAGGGCTTTCCTTTATAGCGGCGAAGAATTTACATAAGTAAGTCGTGAAGAGTGAGTCGTGAATCGTGAAAAGCAGGGGCGAACCACTGTGTTCACCCGGTACCGGGTGAAAATACGCATTACGCATTACGCATCACGCATCACGAACCATCCGTGACGCGTCACGCGTTACGCGTCACGATTTAAAGAAAGGAGTCACAATACAAAATGTCAGATCGTAAAAAAATAACCCTTCCCGATCTCTTTAAGAAAAAGAAAAAGGGAATACCGATTACAATGCTTACCTGTTACGATTACCCTACGGCATATTTTCAGGAAGAAGCAGGTATTGATATAATACTCGTAGGAGACAGCCTGGGCATGACCATGTTAGGTTATGACAGCACCCTGCCTGTAACAATGAATGATATGCTCCGTCATGCACAGGCAGTAAGAAGAGGATCTCCCAATGCATGGCTTATAGGAGATATGCCCTATATGACCTACCAGCCATGTGTGGAAGATGCCATAAGAAATGCAGGACGGTTTATGGCAGAAGCTGCATGTGATGCCATAAAACTGGAAGGGGGCATAGAAATTTTAGATAGGGTAAAAGGTATTATAGCTGCCGGAATTCCTGTCATGGGCCATCTGGGACTTACCCCTCAGAGTGCAGGCGCTCTCGGAGGCTTTAGAGTTCAGGGCAAAGGGGCACTTCAGGCGAAGAAAATTGTAGAAAGTGCACTGGCACTTGATGAAGCAGGGGTTTTTGCCATATTACTGGAAATGGTTCCTGACAGAGTATGTAAATTGATTACTGAAAAGGTAAAAGACTGTATCATCATAAGCCTGGGATCGGGTGCCGATGCTCACGGCCAGCTTCTCATATATCATGACATGTTCTGTCTCTATCCGAAATTCAAACCGAAAATGGCAAAGGTCTTCGGAGATGCCGGAGGAGTCATACTGGAAGGACTTAAAGGCTATGTAAAAGAAGTAACAGGGAAAAGCTTCCCTCAGCCGGAAAATTATTTCGGCATGAAAGATGAAGAATATGAGGAATTACTTAAACTGTTAGGGTAAGATATTTCAGATAAAAAGGCAATATAGTTCTTATGTATATTGCCTTTTTATCTAAAATTCCTTTAACAAGGGAGGTTATAGAAAATGGAAGAGCCACAGCAATATCAATCAAATGTATATCTTGAACAGGTTCTGGCCCAGAAGGCCAAGGTAGAAAACGATTTAAAAGCCCACCATGTTCCTCAATCCGCTGTTTCACGCACCAGATCCGCCGCAGGTGATGGCAGAGAAGGTCCGCCATATGCCAATAACGTCCGTATAACAGGATGGTGGCCTTTTCAAAATGTTATTGTTCCGCCCAATGTCTATGTAGTACATACAAGACGGGGCTATAAAGAACCTCTTCATATAGGTCTCGGCATTTCCTTTCGTTTCGATCCCGTAAACGATGCCTTCCTCATTGTGCCTGCAACCATGCAGACCATTCTCATACATGCAAACTGTATCTGCAGAGAGAAACAGGGACTTGTCGTGCAGGGTTATGTTCAGTGGATTATAAACGATATAAAAACAGCTTACAGAAAACTGGATTTCTCAGATGCCTATGACCCGATGCGCGTCATAAATGTACAGCTCAGGGAACAGGCTGAAGCGGCCATTAAAGACAAAGTGGCCACAATGAGCATTGATGAAGTACTCACAGACAAACAGCCTATTATTGAAGAATTAACATCACGCCTTCGCCATGTAGCGGAAGGAGAAGGTCAGGATAAGGGTCTAGGGCTCAGCATCGTAACGGTTCAGATTAAAGAAGCAGTAGTATGTTCTTCAACTCTCTGGGAAATGCTCCAACGTCCCTTCCGGTCTGAAAGGAAAAAAGAAGCCCGTCTGGCAGAACTGGAAAATGAAGCAATTATAAGGGCAAGAGAGTCTGAAGCGAAAAAAACTGATGCAAAACTTCGGATTGAAACAGCAGAAGAGATTGCAGCTCTTGAAGCACAGACAGAAGCAGCCAGATTTAACAGGCAGCAGGCTGAAATAATAAGAAGAGCATCATTAGAAGCCGAAACAATAGAGAAAACCATGGAACATGAAAAAGCCAAAATTGAACATGGTGCAGAACTTGAAAAACTCAGGCTGGAAAAAGAGCTTGCCATAAAGCAAATGAACCTGGATGCAGAGCACAGACAGGCCGTAAGAGAAGTTGAACTGTTTGCGGAAAGGCAAAAGGCGGAAAATGAGATTTCAGAACATGCTCTTCAAAAACATATGTTAAACCATTTGCCTGAAATTGCGGAGAAACTTCCAAAACCTGCTGAATTAAAGAGTATTTCTCTGGGCAGTAATTTTCCTTTACTGGACTTAATAGAAAACCTGAAATCCATTCTGGGAATGGGTCACGGGAAAAATGAATAAATATTTGAATGCAGGGGCAAAGCCCATGTGTCTACCATTCTGAAGGATTAACTATTTTCAAAAGTTTCTTCAAGCATTTCAATCCTTCTTATTCTGGCTATACGAAAAGTCCTTTTTTCTTTTCTCATATGACAGTAACCGTGAAGATACGGGGTAGTACCTCTATAATAAATTTCAAAGGGATTTACCTTTCTTATAATATATCCGTCTGAACTGCTCTTATAGTCAATCCTGACCGTACGTTTCCATTTAACAGCTCTTTCCAGAAGCTCCCTTGTAGCCCTTGGATTACGAGGTAATAAATTCTCAAACATTTCTTCTATATCACTTTCAGACATACTCTGTACATATACAGGTTTTTTCACGTCTTTCTTAACTTTCGGCTGAGAAGGTTCCAGAATGGAAAATCTTGTTTTACCGTGCCGAACAGGGTTAAAGTGTATATCAGGCAGATGCCACTCTTTATGCTTATTCAAACATTTACCGTTTAAAGATATATTTCTTTTCTGAAATTCCTTACATAATCCCTTACTGTATCTTTTATCTATAAGTGCCACTGTATCGGAAAATCTTACCAGTATATATTTTCTCAAAGCTCCTACAGATAAAATATCATCCATTGTTTCTTTATCCTCTGTGGCCATTACGGTAATATCGGCAATTTCTAACGAAGGCACTGAGTCTGTAAAACCTTTAACCGTTAAAACAACATCGGGAGGCAATCTCCTGTCACAGTGGTTCTGAAGATATTCCAGTATTTCTTTACCTGTAAGACCATTCTTTTTTGCTTCCCTCAGGGTACGCTCTGTCATCTGAAAAATAATTCTATCAGAAGTTTCACCTGATTTATATGCAAAATGTCCCACTTCTGTTTCGGTAAACCAGTCACACATAAGTTTAGAAACTTCAATCTTCATATCATCTGTAACATTAAAGATTAATCCTGCCTCTTCTCTGTAGTCAAAATATAAAATTTTTTCTTTTCTTTTTCTCAGAAACGTCAAAACTTCATCTCTATTTAAGCCTGCTGCCAGTACAGGTGATAAAGGGCAGAATAATTCCGGTGCTTCCGAGAGTAAATCATTCATTTCTGCCTCAGTATCCGTTTCAATTATCATTGCATCTCTCGTAATAACAATCTTTTCATAGAAAGAAGTCCAGTCTTTAAGAGTAAAAATAATATTCTGTGACAGTTCTGTTCTGCTCTGTTCCTGAAGAAATTTAATAATCTCATTTCCTGTAAGGCCGCTCTGAAGCCCACGGTAAAAGGATTGTTTAGAAATATGATAGGTTTTCACCCTGTCACCGCCGAGGGAATCACAGAATCTCTCCAGATGATATTGAACAGGAACAGTTCCCTGGCCTGTTTCCAGAAGCAAATCGAAATTAGGCTGTACAAGAATGACTTTCTCTTCCAATGGCATGTCTTTAATTTTTCCGGATAAACTGAGAGCAAAGGCACCATATGGTGTCCATTTGAATCCCGTAAGCTCACCTTCAACATAACAGAGTGTGACCATACCGAGCCAGTAAAGAGGTTCTTCAAGGATTTTTCTTAAAAATCTGCCTTCTACTTTATCCCAGTCTTCTCTCATATAAAGTTTATCTTTCCAGGGGTGTCCACCGGAAGGGTAAATACCTTCATATTCAGGGCCTTTTTCATCATATCTGGAATAATAGGATGGATTGTAACAACGGGTTATTAAAAAATCAATATCATAACATTTAATGCCATTTATAAAATCAGATATATGGTACCATTTACCGGGTTCGGTAGTATTTGCTAAAAAGTTCATAACAGTTCTCAGAGCCGATTTAACCCTGTATATATCCGGTATAAACCTTCTGCTGTGTTTATCTTCATCCAGAGAAAGTTCTTTTATTCTTTTAAATTCATTATATCTGCTCTGTTCAAGCCATGTTTCATAGAGCAGTTTAACCTGTTCAAAAGGAGACATAGACAGGAATTTACCTGCTCCGGAGGCAGAAACAAGATAATTCCCTTTTATTTCAATAAGGTGAAGATAATCCAGAAGAGTTTTTAATAAATATACCCACCCTCCGTCTTCTATTTTATTAATAGAATCAAGTTTTTCCTGAATTTTGAGTACTTTGCCTACCTCGACAAAATCTTTCTTACTCATCTCTCCTGATTTCAGGGTTTTTATCTTTTTATTTTCAATATATTTTATCATTCCAAATAAATCATGCTGAATATCAGAAACAGATCTTTCTTTCTTTTTACCTGCCAGTTCATAAGAGGGGAGATGGCTCTGAGGTGATAATTCTACCAGTTTAATTACTTCATCAGGAGACCAGACATCTCCGATAAAGTTATCATTTCCGCCGGTTCGCCAGAAATCTATCTTTGTACTATACCCACAGGAACTGTTTTTCGGGAAGCACAGACCGTATTTAAATAATCTGTCAAGACAGGTACTTATAGATTCTCCGAATGAAAGGGTTGATAATATCTCTTTCAGTGCCTCAACAGATACGGTATTTTTTCTTTTAACATATTCCATTATAAATTTTTCCGATTTTGTCAGATTGGCCAGTACATACTTGAGTCTCTCTTCTGAAAATATTACCTTGCTGAGAGATTTAATTATCTGATCTTTAGTTTTCATATAAGGAGTTCCCAGCATACACCCCTTTGCCATAAGCTTCAAAGCAGGACTGCTGAAAGTGTCTAAAAAAAGCTCTATATCTTTCATATTTTTTTATCCTGAGGCATGTATCCCTTCTTTTGAAGTAAATTTATAAATTTACTGACCCTGTTCAATACAACTGATGTTTTACCGGGTTTCTTTATAGTATAATTATTAAGTTCTGCAGATACTTCTAGCTCTTTTATAAGAATATCTTCATTGACCTGCATTACCGGTATATGGTCATGAATTTTTATCATATTTTTCCCCTTATATTAAATTTTCTCATATATTTTCATCTAAATTTCATTATCATAAAATATATTATATTTATATCCCTGTTCTGTAAGAAACCTCTGGCGATTTGCCGCATAATCCTGATCTATTGTGTCCCTGGTTACAAGCGTATAGAAATGAGCAATAGCACCTCCTGATTTCGGCCTCAATATTCTTCCAAGTCTCTGTGCTTCTTCCTGTCTGCTTCCAAAGGTGCCTGAAACTTCTATTATGACATTTGCATCGGGAAGATCGATACTGAAATTTCCCACTTTTGATACTACGAGAATTTTAATTTCTTCTTTTCTAAATTGTTCGAAAAGCCTCTCTCTTTCCCTTACAGGAGTTCTGCCTGTAATAATGGGAAATGTATATATAGAAGCAATATACTCCAGTTGCTCGATGTACATGCCTATAATGATGAGGTTATCTGCAGAATGTTTTCTCAGCAATTTTTCAAGAATGGAAATCTTCAATCTGTTATTTGCTGCCATATAATATCTGTCTCTTCCTTCTGCCAGCGCATAATTCAATCTGTCTTCTTCAGACATATGTATTCTGATTTCATAACATTCCGCAGTGGCAATCCATCCCTGTTTTTCAAGATCTTTCCATGGAACATCATATTTTTTAGGCCCTATAAGGGAAAATACATCTCCTTCCCTTCTGTCCTCTCTGATCAGAGTGGCAGTAAGGCCGAGTCTCCGGCGGGACTGGAGTTCTGCCGTAATACGGAATACAGGAGCAGGAAGGAGATGAACTTCATCGTATATTATAAGTCCCCATTCCCTTGCATTAAATAATTTAAAATGAGGAAATTCTTCTATACTGTCGTTATATTTTCTTTTACGATAGGTCATGACCTGATAGGTGCTTACGGTAACGGGACAGATCTCTTTTCTAAGACCGGTATATTCTCCTATCTGCTCTTCAGAGAGAGAGGTTTTTTCCAGCAGTTCAGAAATCCACTGTCTCACAGCTACAGTACTGGGTGTAAGTATAAGGGTAGAACATTGCAGTTTATCCATAACTGACATGCCGACCATCGTTTTACCTGCTCCACAGGGAAGAACTATTGTGCCACACCCACCATGATGGCTTCCTCCTGCATAGAAAAGCTCTGCCGCTTCAATCTGATAATGTCTCAGAGTAAATTCCCTTCCTTTTTTCGTAAGAGGCAGAAGTTTTATGGAAAGATCTTCACCTTTTATATAACCGGCAAGATCTTCTGCAGGATAACCTATCAGTACAAGTGCCTGTTTTATATGGCCCCTCATAGCTGAATTCATTAAAAGTTCTGTTTCGCTGATCTGCTCTTTTATATAAGGCTTAATTTTTTTATGGCCCCCTATTTCAGCAATAAGGGCCCTATCGTAACTGACCAGGAGTAACAGACCTTCTTTATTAATGAGTTTAACTCTTCCATAACGGCTTATATAGTCAATAATATCCCTCCGGATATTTTCTGGAACGTCATATTTTGAATATTCTTCCAGCCCTTTTATAATATTCTCTGCTGTTATTCCGGATGAAGCGGCATTCCACAGAGATAAAGGTGTGATTCTATAGCTGTGTATATGTTCCGGAGATTTTTCCAGTTCGGCAAATCCTGCGAGAAGATCTCTTGCCATTTCATATTTTTCATTTGCCACTTCAAGGAGAATAGTTTTGTCTCCCTGAACTATGATTGGATTTAATCGATCTATCACTAATAAAACTCCCTGAATAATAAGTTATGAAGACTGACACAGGCGGACGTATTTCTATATGAGTCTCGGATTAAATTATTTAGATAAACTGCTATCTACATAATTTTCATCTAAAGCCTTATTTTAAGCCATTAAAAATGAAAATTCCTATACCTTTAAATTTCTCCTGGCCATCAGCCGGATAAAAAAAGAATAACATATAAATTTTCTTTTTCCTGTATTTTCCAATACATATTATAGAACCGTGCCAGAAAAACTTGTCCCATTGTGGACGGGCTATAAGAGCATGGGAAGGATGAATTTATAATACTTGATCCTGTCTGTGCCGTCAAGAGCACCTGCCAGGCAATAATCACATATTAACCATATCCCGTTGACCTATAAAATGTAAGCTATAATCAGTCAGATTTTGTAGGAATCACATAAAAATATCATATAGAATAAACAATCAAACGTGCTTCCTTATCAGAAAACGGCTGAAATACACTCTCTTTACCCTTTGCGGCAAATCTTTCCAGTCCTGTCATAAAAGATATACCCTCTTCCGTTTCTCTTTTCGCCAGAACCTGAAGGGTCGGTTTCAGAAGATACCGGGAAAGAAACACTATTGTTTTACATTTAGCTCTCGTTATGGATACATTCAGTCTGTTCAGACTGTATATGAATTCATCTTCAGATATGGCAAGCTCCGGGTCAGAAACTCCGTAGCTCACAATAACAGAATCACATTCCTGTCCCTGCATCTTATCCACTGTGCCGACAAAAGGTTCTGTTAATCCTCTGTTTTCCAGAGCTTCACATATGGCATCAATCTGAACATGATGGGGAGAAACTATAAACAATCCCTCTTTCCAGAATAATCTGTCACCTTCTCTGTCATCAGGATAGGGCTTCCCCGTATCTTTCATAATAAGCCTTTTCCTTAGAGCCAGGGCAATCTGTGCCACAAGTTCTGCTTCTTCCATGTTTTCAGAACCGGTTCTTATGCCTTCAGTAATACAGAGAACAAGGGAATAATCAGGATCAAGGACTGTTTCTACAAGTGGCTCATCACATGAACAATCAGTCAGTAATAATTTTCTTTCTGCTATTTCTCTGTTAAAACTCTTGTATTTTTCTTTATAAATCTTTTCTGCAGGATAAAGACAGAGGGTTCTGTTCATCCTGAAATTTTCAAACAACTGGCATGTAATCTTATCTTCATTATCAGCTTTTTTCAGTGCTTCGAATATGGAACGGTGCAGTAATGGTTCACCTGGAGCCGGGTCCGGATAATAGCCCTTTATAATGGGAGGAAGCTGTCTGTCATCTCCTGCTACAAGGAGCCTTCCCCCTGCTTTCAATCTGGATATTGCCAGCAATGATTCAGGCACACGGAGCTGTGAGCCTTCGTCGATTACAACCATATCAAAAGGAGTGTCTTTATCTGCTTCCGTAAACATTTTATTTGTCGAATAAACGGTGCCTCCGAGAATACATCTGGAGTTATTGCATATATAATCAAAACCTTCTTCAGATTTTACCTCCAGAATTCCCGACTTTTCTTCATTGCTTCTGCCCAGTTTTGCCAGGGCAAATTCTTCCTTCCATATGTTCAGCGAATCATTTAATTGAATAATCTTTTTAAGACAGTTATCTATTGCCGTATGAGTAAAAGCTGAAAGGAATATTTTAAAAGGTCTGTCAGTCAGTCTGTGAGCTTCAAGTATACACAGGAGGGCTGCCGCAATAAAATGAGTTTTCCCCGTTCCGGGAGGTCCCCACAGGAGAGTCAGTGTTTTATTAAATACATGGTCAAAAGCATCTCTCTGGCTGACAGTCAGATATTTTAATGAAGGTATTTTTCCCTGTGCTTCTTTCAAATCATCCTTTTCTTCTATGTCTTTACAGTATTCCACAGGGTTTTGAAGCAATTTTATTGCTCCCGGTTCTTCCATACCATCCAGTTGCGCAAGTCTGGTTATGACCTTTTCGCCTGTCCAGTCAGTAAATTTCGACTGTAAGAGATAATCCTTTCCTTCCTCAACAGGCGGAGACATGGCACCTTTTTTCAGTTGAAGAGTAACCCTGCCGGGGTGAGAATTATCTTTAATCTGAGCCAGATATAAAGCTTTATTTTTCGGAGCGTAATATTTAAATCTCGGATGTTCGGTAAAACTCATCTGGTCTTTATCTCCTTCCGGAGTATCTTCACTCAGGATATAAGACCATATATTATCTCCATCCAGTTTACCTGCAGTATCTGTTTCTTTCAGGGAAAACTCTGCCTCTGTATAACCTTTAAATACTTCAATATTTCCCGTTGCGGTCAGAGTAAAAGCAAGGCCTTTCTGTTTCCTTTCATTCATTGGAAGAGTCCTCTGTTCTTTTACGGAGAGATAGCTCATAACAGTCTCATATCTGATTATAAAATCCAGCTGTGATAAAAGGGGATGATTGAAATTCCTGGAGGAAGGCAGAGAAAATTTCGGCGGGTAGGCAAAAAGAAGACCTCTGGCACAGTATCTGATACCTGTGAGTATATATGATGTGGCATAAAGGCGTTTTTTCAGTTCTTTTTCAATCCATTCTATTCTTTTTGTATCATCATTATTCCAGACTTTATATATGGCATCTGATTTAAGTGCATTGGACAGTCTGAAGGTAAAATTATCCATAGGATTATATGTGAAATTTTTCCCTGTAACACTGTTAAAAACATCCAGCACATCGGATAACTGATAGGCCACAGGTACAGGCAGGGCAAAGAGGGATCTTATCACATCTATTATTTTCACCACAGGAAAAGAGGCTTCAACATCAGGATGTTCTTCATTGACAAGGAGATTTTCGCTGTGAAAGTGAAAAAATAAGGATAAAGATTTCTCTGTTATGAGCGGATCTTTAAGACCTTCAATCAATAATTCCTTGAGGAGTTCCCATTCGAAACTATCAAATACATAGGTCTGAAGAGATTTTTTCTCTTTCCATTGTTCTTTATTTTCATTTTTGCTTTCATTATAATCATGGACTTCTTTAAATATGTCGTATATACACTCTATAAATTCCCTTCTGACTCTTTTACAATCCTCCATAGATGAGGCTACAAACTGTTTTTCCGGTATAGAATCAGGTTTAAATATATCATCGCTGCCATTACGTAAAAATGCAGCACTGTAAATCTGCCCGGAAACAGGTTCTTTCTGAATGGTAAGAAGGAGTTTTATATCTTCCCATACAGGCATTGAAAGGGAAGAAGATCCGAAATTATATATCTGCCCGTCCATAAGAGCATCTACCATTCTGGCAAGCCTGTCCTGTTTACCCGAAAGAGATGCACATCTGGAAAGAGATTTTTTACTCCTGTTCTCTGAAAGAAATCTCTTCATACTGATTAAATCCTCTATATCTTCTTCATCTGAAAGGAATTTTCTTCCCATAGAAGTCAGATAAGGTATGAGGGAAACGCTTTTACTATCTTCCGCTTCTTTCCGGCAGAAATCATAATATTCACACCATTCGCATCTGTAATGAATATGCCAGTGGACAGAGTCTGTCTGTGATATGCGGGGGATGTCAGAAGAAAGCATTTCTTCAATCTGAGGGATAACGGTATTGATATTAAACCATTCAGGTTCCGATAATCCGTAAGTCCAGACACCGCCTTTTGAACAATTTACCTGTCTGTCTATGCCATGGGCTTTACAGATATGAGAAAGGAACAGAGCATATAAAGCTACCTGAATCTTATGGGAAATTTTCATTTCATCAGAGGCTTTTACGTCTATTACGGAGAGTTCGATAACCTTACCGTTTTCAGTGGCATATATAAGATCAGGGAAACAGGTGGTGAATTTTACGCATGACCTGTCCAGATTATAGGTTTTATAAAAAGATTCCGGCACGGTAAGACACCCCTGGTAAAGGTATTCTTCTTTTTCTATATTTCGTAAAATATCTATGGTGCTTTTTTCGTCATGAACGTGATTGAATAATCTTCTCCCGTTCTGTGTATCTGCCTTATAAACCTTCTTCAGGCCGTCTACAACCTGTTCTTCCCATTTATATCCTGCTTCCAGCATTGCTTTTGTTACAGGACTGTGGTCATAAGGTGAAGAAGGTATGTTTTTCAAGTTTTTCTCTTCCGAAGGAGTAGCTTCATAGACCAGATATCGTTCACATTCATGGTAAAAATACCTTGCAATTCTTGACGGAGATATATTCAGCATAGACAGGCCTCTTTTCTCTTTATATATGTTGAAATATTATTCACGTCTTTAAGGAATATTCCTTCAAGTATTATTATGAGAATCGTGACGCGTAACGCGTAACGCGTTACGGGTTTAATCCCTGCGCATCACACATTACGCTCCTATATCTTAAATAAATTTCCTTTAATTTTTCTATCCAGGATAAAATTATCTGTCATTTTTGAACGCAATCTTTACAAAGATTTACTTGTAAACAAAACTATGGTAAATTATAAATAGATAGAGAAAGTATATAAAAAATCAGGTGAATAATATGAATTTATCTTATAAAAAAGATGAAAAGATTACAGAAATTCTTTCAGATATTCATAATAAAGTGAAAGAATTAACAGGTGAACATCTTGTAAAAGTCATCCTTTATGGTTCATATGCAAGAAATAGTCAGGATAAATACTCTGATATAGATATAATGATTCTTGTCGAGGATTCCGAAGAAAATATAAAAAAATACGAAGATGAATTTGCAGATACTATTTTTGAACTCTCATTGAAATATGATATTCTCTTATCAATAATTTTTAAAAGCAATAATCAATTTAACAAATATTTAGATATTCTTCCTTTTTATATGACTGTTCACAGGGAAGGAATAGAAGTATATGGATAAAAGGCTGACTGATTTATGTCAGTACAGACTGGAGAAAGCCAGGGATGAGCTTGAAAGCTCCGGAATTATGCTTTTAAATACCAAATTCAGTCAATCAATAAATCGTTCTTATTATGCCATATTTCATGCTACCAGAGCATTACTTGCCCTGGATAAATTTGACGCAAGAAAACATTCCGGTGTTATTGCTTATTTTAATCAGCATTATATAAAAACAGGAAAAATTGAAACGAAATTTGGTAAAATATTGACTTTAGCTGAAAATATCAGAATAAAAAGTGATTATGATGATTTCTATATTGCGAGCAAACAGCAGGCAGAAGAACAGCTGGCCAATGCAAGAGAATTTATTGACAGAATAGAAACATATATAAAAAGTTCATTTTAATGGTATTAGATAAAGTAGATACTTTTGACGTAAAAACAATCTATTTTAAATAGCTGGTTATAATTGTATCAGGAGAAAAAAGTAGAGATTGAAGAAGCTATTACATCGGCAAATTATGTAACTTGAATAAGAAATACAATGGAGGGATATATGCACTTTGTAAGAGACGTTAAATATGCGGAAGAATATAAATTATTTTTAACCTTTGAAGATGGGACTGTCCGCCTTGTGGAACTGAAGGGGCATCTTGAAGGGGAAATATTTGAACCTCTTAAAGATGTTAAATATTTTCAGAAGGTATATCTGGATAAGGAACCTGATACAATTGCCTGGGAGAACGGAGCCGATATATCTCCTGATTTCTTATATGAAACAGGAACGATACAGAGTGAAATTGCATAGTTATAAAAAAGATGGATATATATGGGCAGAGTTGTTTTAGAATATAAAAATCTTTCTTCTTTACTATATAAAGCAGGCCATTCAGTAGCTGCAGATTTCGGAGAAAGAATGTCTAAACAGACAGAGAATATTATCAGGTCAATCAGGTAAGACGCGTTACGAGTTACATGTTACGATTTTCTCACACAGTGTTCTGTAGTCGCACCCGGGACATATGCCGCTTTTTCTATATATATACTCATCAAAATCCTTTCTTCCGAGAAGCATCTCCGAAGATTCCAGAAGTTCTTTCCTCAGTTCCTCTATGTGGCCATGGTCTTTTCCAATCTCCCCGTAAAGGCCTCTCTGAAGGAAATAGATATAGGATTTTTTTACTTCTGTCTTAAACCCTTCTCTGAAGGTAATCTTCTCAATGGCATACATATAGGCATAAAGCTGTTTCCTGTAAAAATCAATTTTTTCTTTTATGTCCTCAATATTTCTGACTGTATCTGTCTTGTATTCTATAATAACCGCTTCTATTGCACCGTTATTTTCATATATATCAACCCTGTCTGCCACACCGTTCAATAAAATATTTCCTTCAAGAGGGACGGAAAATCTGAATTCATAAAAGCTTTTCAGATATTTTCCTTTTCTTTCTTTCCTCAGATTTTTCTCTATGTCAAAATAATTTACTATATATTTTCTTATTTCATCTTCTGAAATATAATCCTCTTTATTTTTACTTATCTCCTCTTTTATGAGTTTTTCAATTTTTTCGTTCATGTCCCTGTCTGAAAAGGAATTCAAATGACTGAGTATTTCATGAACAACATTTCCTCTGAGGCGGGCATCTGTTTTTTTATCTCCATACAAACCTTCTTCCTGACCGTCTCCATCATCAGGTTCCAGACGGGCGAGATACTGAAAATAATAAAGCCTGCCACAGGTAAGATATTTCTGATACATTGATATATTTATAGAACCTGAGGAAGCGCTTACATATGGTTTTATTATACCCCCATCATGTCCCTTATTTTTCAGGTTCTTTATAGCTTCTGTTGCGAAATCGGGCGGATATGACGGTAAAGGGGGAGAAGAAATAAAGCTTTTCCCGTCAGTATGTTCCATTGTGTTAACAACCCTGTCTTTCAATGCCCATTTCATCTGTATCATAAAGGTATTAAGAGACGGTTCATCTTTTTCGGGACTCTCCTGATTTTCTCCTACAAAGGCAAGATATCTCTTTGCTCTTGTTGCAGCCACATAGAATATTCTCCTGCTGTCATTGTTTTCTTTCAATATCTGTCTCTCATAAAATGCCTCATAATCAGGATTTTCTTCATCTTTTATGGCGGCCCATATTATTCCCTTTTCTTCATCATAGAAAAATAAAGGCCTATCCCTTCTTACTATCCAGTCGATTTTCCTGTCCATATCCGGTATTATTACAGCATCGAATTCAAGTCCCTTTGAGGCATGGACAGTCATTATCTTGACTGAATCACTGTCTTCCGTATCGATGAAGGCTTCTTCATTCATTCCTCCATTATCTTCCATTAATTCCAGATACATGGGCAGTTCTCCCGGATTATATATATTTTTCCTTTCAAAATCCATGACCAGAGAAAAGAGTTTCTCCAGGTTCCTGTATTTCTGTTCCCCGTCCTGTAATGAAAGCAATATTTCTCCGTAATTTGTTTCATCGCATAATCTTTTAATAAGTTCATAAGAATTCAGTGTTCCTTTAAGTTTTAAACATTTCGTAAAGAGATTGTACGCTCTCATGGCAACAGGAGAACTTTCTGAAAATTCTTCAAGATAAGACATTAAAGATTTTCTGCTGTCATAACCTTCCAGGAGGGTGTAAATCATATTATCTGAAAAACTCATAAGAGGTGAGCGGAGAACAGAAAGAAAAGAGATAGAGTCGGAAGGGTTAAAGATATACTTATAAAGTGACATTATATCAATTATTTCCTCTTTTTCCCAGAATCCCAGTCCTCCTATTACACAGCATGGAATATTTCTGGCACGAAGGGCATGTTCTATGGATTTCAGGTTTGTTCTGCTCCTGAGGAGTATGGCTATATCTTTACAGGTAAATCCGCCTTTTTCATCTCTGTATTCGCCGGTAAGTTTCTGAACCAGTCCTGCAACTATGGCTCCCTGATAGTCTTTTTTATTGTGGCTGTTCCCTTCATCCTCACCGGTTAACTGAAGTTCTCTCTTTAAAATTTCTTTATGTTTATCATCGGCAAGGAGTTTTTTTATTGTATCCCATTTACTTTTTCTGCTTAATTCATCCTTTTTCCAGGTAATGAGCTGTACCTTTAGCTCTTTTCCGTTATCACTGAATGGCAGTTGAAGTTTTTCAAAAGGCTCTATCAGTTTTTCGAAGATCATATTTACCGTGTCTACAATATTTGCAGTGCTTCTGTAGCAGTTTGAAAGATATTTCACTGTTCCGTTTTTATTGATTTTTTCACAGACTCTGTCAAATATTTTGTAGTTGGCACCTCTGAAACCATAGATGGACTGTTTATGATCACCTACGATAAAAAGTCTTCCCGGAGGTATGGTGCCATCTTTTTCAGTAAGTCCCGACAGTATCCGTTCCTGTATGGGATTTACATCCTGAAACTCATCTACGAGGAAATATCTGAATCTCTGAAAATATCTCTCTTTTATCCCATGGTTTTCCAGCAGTTTTTCTGTCATTATTTCAAGATCATTGAAGTCGAGGACATTTTTTTTGTTTTTGAAATCTTTATATTTTTCATGGAGATTTATTAACAGACTAATAGCCATGGATGCCAGTTCATTACATGAAGAGTCTTTCCATTTCTCCATTTCTTTTTCAAAGGCGCCATGTCCCCTTATGGAAAAATAAAGTCTTATAATATCATCTCTCAATTTACCTGACACAAAGGTTGCCGTGCCGTATTTATCCAGCACATGATTTACCGTGCCATCATGATCTGTATTCTCCAGATATTCTTCTATAGCTTCTTCTGCAAATTCCTGGAGTTTTACCGCAGAGTCTGTTTCTTCTATAAGTGTAAATGCAGGATCAATACCGGCTGAGGCAAAATTGTCTCTTATAATAGATGTGCAGAAACCATGTATTGTATCTATATTGGCCGTTGTAATGAGATCCCTCAATTTTTTCCATTTAAGTTTTAAATCTCTGTCATGTTCTTTTTTTATTTCCCTGTATATTTCCAGCCTTATCCTTTCCTTCATTTCCACAGCAGCTTTCCTGGTAAAGGTTATGGCCACAATAGAGTCAATTTCTATTAAAGGAGCTTCTTTTAAGATTTTGAAGAATCTTTTGGCAAGCACTCTTGTTTTGCCTGAGCCGGCACCGGCCTTTAAACCTGTATTTATCTTTATATCCAGAGCTTCTGCCTGTTCAGTGTTAACATCATAATCCCTGCAAATTTTATCTATCATGTTTTATGAGCCTCTTTCTGTGAAATATTTTTCTACAGGAATTTCCTGTTTTTTATATTTCGTAATGCGTGACACGTAACGCGTGACGCGTGACAGGTTTAATCCCTGTGCATCACGCATTACGCATTACGAGATTTCTCTTTCTGAAAAATATTTTTCTCTGCAATTCTGTATCTGTCATATCTGCATATTTTTCTGTAATTACAGTTATAATATCCTGTACCATGGGGACATGAAACAGTAAGAGGAAAGACCCCATTGTTTATATTTTCTATCAGTTCGGAAGTCTTACGGGAAATATATTCCATAAGGACAATCATATTTTCCTTTCCCACAGTATATGTCGGGCCGCCTCTGTTAAAAATATTTTTCTTCAGGTCACTTCTTACGATACCACGTTTTTTATTTTCTTTAATACTGTAATAAAGAAGTGCCATACATTCGGGATTTACATCGGGGAATTCGTCTTTTAACTGTTCTCCTATAGCCAGGTAATACAGAGGAAGCTGGAAATCTTTACCTTCGACGGAATCCTTTAACTCTTTTGTAGAAGAATTTTTATAGTCATAAATGATAAACCTTCCCGTAAAGCAATTTTTTTCATCCATTTCAAGGTCCACTCTGTCTGCGACACCTCTTATCATTTTCTCTTCATCTTTTATGGTAAATGGATGTTCCAGGAGACATGGTTTCATTGTAAACCCGGTTTTTTCCCTGTAATATTCAAGATTTTTCATATCATTTTCAATAAAGGTGCTGATTACGGAAAACAATTCTTTTTTAATAAAGTGCCAGAGTTTTTCCGGCATTATATTATGATAAAGTCTTTTCAATGTATTATCAAATATTCTGTCAAACAGGGAATAAAGTTTTTCCCTGTCATAACAGCTGTTATCTTTATAGTAATCCTTCAGGACTTCATGGTAAAAAGAGCCGACCTTCCTTGCATCAGGCTCATCTTCATCATCAACCGTTATGGCGAGCACTCTTTCCATAAAATATTTAAAAGGACAGGAACTGTAGGAATTAAAACGGGAAGGTGTAAAACAGTATTTATTCTTCTGTGACGATACTTCTGTCACAATGCCGTCATAAGAGTCGAAGAAAGGGTTTTCCTGTCTCCCGTATTCCATCATGGCGGCATGATTTATATAATCCAGTATTTCTTCATTGCAGACTGTATTATCTATATGGGAGGACTGATCTTTCCATATATAATGAATTGCCTTTCTGAGCATTTCTTTATGGCTCTGAGGCTCTCCGGGAGGGTTAAATCTGTCTCTCATATAAATTTTTTGCGCTGTCACATTTTTTAAAGAGTTTTCATCTATTAAAGAACAGAGGTCGTCAAGGAAAGAAGATTTTATCATATATTCCCCCTGTTCATCACATGTTCTGTATGATATATACAGTTCTTCTGTTGCCGATGCCATACATAGATTAAATCTTATCTTTTCCCTTTCGAGTTCCCATTTTTTATTTACCAGATTTATATGCTGTAACATAAACAGATCATGTTCGCCGCTGTCAAAGAGAGGATTTCCTGATAACACTGACGGGAAGATACCTTCATTTACTCCCGGCATAAATACAATGTCATAATACTGGCCTCTGGCAAGATCGGTATTTAATATCCTCACCCCTCCCGTGTCTTTTGCCGTTTTTCCTCTTTCAACACAGGCCCATTCAATCAATTCTTCATAAATCTGTTCGACAGAAAAGCCTTCCGATAAGAGATTATATGTTTTTTCCATTTCAATTATTTCAGAAAGGATGCTTTTCAGAGAATCCAGGGCTTTTATATCTCTCGTGAAATTCTTTCCGTCTATAATTCCTTCCAGGTAAAGGTTTATTATATTTCCCTTCAGATCCAGCTTTTCTGTTATATCCATAAGTTTTCTGAGATATGCTTCTTTTGTGTCAGAGCAGGAAGGGTTAAGTGAAGAAATAATATCGATAAAAGCTGAAAAATCCTTATCAGGACAGTATTCCTTTATAACATGTGAGAATTTATCAATATAATCTGAAGAATCTTTACCTGTAAAGATCCTCTTTAAAGGGATTTTATCGGTTTTACCATCAAGTTTTTTAATTATATCAAAAGGAAGGAGGTATATTGAAGAAAAGATATTCCTTATGCCTTCATGTTCTCTTCCTTTTATATAAACATTCAATAAGCCGAGAAAATCCTTTATTAAAGGGACTTCTATGAGTATTTTCTTCCATGTTGCCAGGACAGGTATATTCAATTCGGCAGATATTTCCTCGAAAGCATTGCTGTATTCATTTATATTTTTAACATAAATGGCAATTTTCTCGGGAACTGTTTCCCCTGACAGGATTTTTTTCTTTATAAGAGCTGCCATTTCCCTTACCTCATGGTCAATACAGGGGCTGTTTGAGATTTTTATTCCCCTTATATCGCCTTTTAATACTGTTTCATCGGAATACAGATATTTACAGAGAGATTTTATCGAAGGATTTGCCTTTTTTTCGGGAAATGTCTTATCACTGTATATAAATCCCAGGTCTTTAAGATCTTTTATAATTTCACTCTTTATGAATTCTTCATTATATGAATTCTTAAAAGGTATGGAGCCGTAGAAATCTATTTCAGGATAATATTTAGATATGGTTCTCACCATAGATTTATCGACAGGGTCTATGTTTATATAGCCGTCAATGACTATAATGCCTGTTTGAAACAAAAAAGGGGAATATTTTATTTTCTTCAGAGCCAGAAGAGGCATATCATTCAGATCATATATAGACTCTTTTTCTTTGTATCTTTCATATTCTTCGTAAACAGAGCGGATAAAATCGAATTTTTCAAGCATTAACCCGGTGAAATTATATTTTACATACTCCAGCTTATCAGGAGGCATGTTCAATCTCTTAAGCCTTTTTATGAAACCGTAAAGGGATGTGACAAAACCGGGCCTGTTTTTTACATCTTTAAAAAAACCGTCCGATCTATTGTTCAGAATATTTCTGATTATAAGAAGTGAAACATCTTCAGTAATAGTTTTTTTCCCTGCCACTTCGCCTGCAAGGTCGCTGAAACCGAAGACAGACGTATTTATCAGGTTTCCGGAGGCGGCAAGGAATTTCTTTCTCACATCGAATATGGCTTCACGGGAAGGGAGAATATATATGGCTTTTTTCCCATTTTTTATGACTTCGATACACTTTTCTACAAGGTAATCTCTGACAGAGGTGAAAAAAGGTGTATAATAAAATGTTTTCAATAGAACACCTCCCTGAGTGTAATGACTTTATTATAACATTATTTTTTCTATTATCAATCTGAAAAGATGACCGTGTCAAGCCTATTTATTTTTATTATAATATTTATTATAATTATCTCAGATAGTTTTAAAATGGTGAGAGAATTTACCTGCCTCTTATCAGCAGGCTTTTCGGGATCATAATAGTAGTGAAATTGCATAGAACTTTGATGGGAAGGAATTCTATGAAAGACACGCTTTATGGAATAAAAGTTAATAAAGGTCTTCTCTGGGATTATGAATTCAAAGAAGAAGATTACAAAACAAAAGATTTCTTTATATGGTATGTCTCAAGAGTCCTTAATAATGGCAATTCAAAAGACGTGAAAACAATTCCTCTTGAGATAATAAAAGAAAATCTGCCATGTTTGAATCTTTCAAAAAAGATAAGACATTTCTGGGAATGGTTTTTTCAGGAAGAAGGCTAAATATGAATATTTTGACAGAAGAACAGATAAATTTCATAAAATTATTCTCTCTTACACCTTTAAAAGACACCTTTTTTCTCACAGGAGGAACTGCTCTTTCCGAATTCTACTTGCAGCACAGATTATCAGAAGATCTGGACTTTTTCACAGAAGAACCGGCTCAGATCCCATTTGTACTGCCTTATATAAAAAAAATATGTGAAGAATTGAAGGTAAAACTGGAAGTAAGGAAACAGTTTCGCACCTATCTTGAGGTTTTTATGTATTTCGGAGAAGAAAATATCGTAAAATGTGATTTTGCACAGGATTCACCTTATAGACTGGAACAAAAAGTTCTACAGGAACAATACGGCATCTTCAATAAATTATCTGCCCTTTTTGACAGAAGTGAAGCTAAAGACTTTGTTGATATTTATTTTCTGGACAGAGATTATATGAGCTTTAATGAACTCCTTGTGCAGGCAAAGAAAAAAACATATAGGTCTTGATGACTACTGGCTTTCCATATCACTTAAAAATATAGACAACATAACAGTACTTCCAAAAATGTTAAAACTGATAAACCATGAAGATATGAAAGTTTTCTTTACTAAAAAAGCCAGAGAACTTATAACCTTATAAGTTATATTTCCTTTTACCTTCTGTAAACTGTCAGGGTTACATCCTCATCCATATCAAACTCCCGGCCTTCACCTTTGGAAGCGAACCTTTCAAGACCTACCACACTATTTTTTCTTATCCACAGGGATTCTTTTAAGAAAATATTTACATATTAAAGGAAATATATTTATACAACTTGAATATACCAGGTAAATATATACTTGACTGTGTATTTTAAATAGAACTATACTGAGGGAATGAAAATTTTTATTATTCTGAATTACCTCACTAAAAAATATTACAATGGCTGGTTTTAGCTGATTTTTAGAAAGAAGGTAAAATTATGAATATCAATTTTGAAAATCTGAAGAAGTTCTTTGATAAAATCAAATCTGTCGGATTTTTTGAAAGACTTTTTTTCTGGAAGAATGTTTCTTCTTTAAGCTATGATGCCTATGAAGAATTCAAAAGCTTATCTTCCGAGGTTACCGGACTCAGAGAAAATATCAAGCAGATTGATAATCTAAAAGACGATATAAACAAAATAGATAAGGAACTTTCTATTGCTAAAAATACAATAGAGCAGAATAATAAAATATTACAGCAGAAGGAGTCTGAAACAGGACGTCTCCAGGAAAGCAATTTAAGAAATGAAGAAAAAATCCTTGAACTTAATAAGGAAATATCATCATATAAAGAAACGATAGAACAGAACAATAAATTATTACGGGAAAATGAAAGTGAAATAGGAAGACTTGAGGAATCAAATAAAAAAAATCAGGAAAAAATCTTTGAGTTGAATAAAGAAGTAATTACTTTAAAAGGGATTATAGAGCAGAATAATAAAATATTACAGCAGAAAGAGATGGAGATAGGCCGGCTCGAAGAAGGCAATTCAAAGAATGAAGGAAAGATTCTTGAACTAAATAAAGAAATATCCTCTTGTAAAGGAACTATAGAACAGAATAATAAAATATTACAGCAGAAAGAGACGGAAATAGGCCGTCTCGAAGAAGGCAAGTTGAAAAATGAGGAAAAAATTCTTGAACTTAATAAAGAAATTTCCTCATGTAAGGGAACAATAGAGCAGAATAATAAAATATTTCAATTAAAAGAAAGTGAAATAGGGAGACTTGAAGAAGCCAATGAGAAAAATACGAAAAGAATAATTGAACTGGAGAAAGAAATAAATATTTATAAAAATACTATAGAAGCAAATAACAGAGATTTACAGATTAAAGAGAAAGAACTTGGAAAACTCAGAGAAGCCGATGACAAAAACAGGCAGAGAATTGCAGAACAGGAAAAAGAAATTCTCCTGATCCGTAATAATATAGAACAGAATAATAAAGAACTACAGAATAAAGAAAAAGAAATTGGGAAATTAAAAGAAGCCGATGATAAAAACAGACAGAGAATTATAGAACTGGAAAAGGAAATTAGTTCTTACAGGGCTTCCCTTGAGCAATATAATAAAGATTTACAGGCAAAGGAAAAAGAAATTGGAAAACATAAAGAATCTGATAATAAAAACAGAGAGAGAATTATAGAACTGGAACAGGATATACTGTTAGCCCGTAATACCATAGAACAGTATAATAAAGATTTTCAAAATAAAGAAAAGGAAATTGGCAAGTTAAAAGAATCCAATGATAAAAACAAAGAGAGAATTATAGAACTTGATAAAGAGGTTACTTTCTGTAAGACTGTCCTGGAGCAGAATAATAAAGAGCTTCAAGCAAAGGAAAAAGAAATTGGAAAATTTAAAGAATCTGATGATAAAAACAGGCAGAGAATTATAGAACTTGAAAAAGAAAGGGATTTAACTTCATTAAAACTCGATGAGTCAAGAAAAGAGAACACGAAATTACAGAATCAAATCAGTATTTATCTCGAATCAGAAGATCAAAAACAGAAAAGATATGAAGATAAAGTTAATGCACTTAACCAGCTGAAACAACAATTAGACGATGACAGAATAAGGCTCCAGAATGAAAGAGAAGAAGAAATAAAAAAGAAATTCGAAGAAATGAAATTTGCCTGGAAAAATCATGAAAATAATGTACAGGCCACAATAGAAGAAATATGTACAAGACATAATATCGAATATGTTAATAAAGAAAAGGTTCCCTTCAGAGGAAAGCCTGACAATACAATACTGATAGCCGGCGAATATGTAATATTTGACGCAAAGAGCCCCCAGGGCGATGATTTAACAAGCTTTCAGAAATATATTAAGGATCAGACAGAAAAAGTCAAGAAATACACTTCAGAAGACAGGGTAAAAAAAGAGGTCTTTCTTGTTGTACCTTCAAATACCATAGAAACAATTAAGAGTTATTATTATAATATGGTTGATTACAGGGTTTATGTGGTAAGTGTTGACAGCCTCGAACCTATCATACTTAATTTATTAAGAATAGAAGCATATGAATTCGCCGAACAGTTAAGCCCTGAAGAAAGGGAACATATCTGCAGAATTATCGGTAAATTCGCCCATGCCACCAAAAGGAAAATACAGATAGATTCATATCTAAATTCTCAATTTTTCGGGATCTTAAATGACTGTAATATTTTACCTGAAGATATGCTGATAAAGGTTATTGAATTTGAACGTTCTGATAAACTCAACCCGCCCATAGAGAGAAGAAAGAAAGAAATTTCGATTAAAGAAATAAAAAAGCATATTACTTCAATAGATTCAGAGGCAACTCTGAAAAATATAAATACAAAACAGGATTTGCAGTTAATCGATCATATACCGCTGGATATAATGAAAGATACGGCAGGATAAACCTTCAGCTTTGAGAATTATTGAAGGACTTTCAATACACAGGCTTACCACAGGAGATATTTACAGTAAACTGGGGATAACTTCCGAAGAACTGAAGGATGAACTTTTTATATTTCTCAAACTGCCGCAGCCTGATGCCCATTTCCTGAACAGTACTATAAATGTCATACTCAAAGAAATTTTAATTACAGTTAACAGGCAGTTCATCAGTCAAAATGAGGAAAACGGCCAGTATTACCTGGATTTAAAGAAAGATATAGATTTTGATGCCATTATAGAAGACAGGGCCACATCCCTTGAGGATGACTCTTTAGATACTTATTATTATGAAATCTTAAAACATCTTACGGAAAAAGTAAACTCTTCAACCTATATAACAGGTTTTAATATATGGGAACATGAAGTGGAATGGCATAATCGGGAAACAACAAGAAAGGGATATCTTTTTTTCTGTTCACCTGTGCAAAATCCTGCTGAAAAATGCACTTTTTTTCTCTCAGAATCCGGTTGAAAAATGTACAGAAGAACTCTACCCACAAAAGATACTCAGGATAAGAACTACAGAAGATTAAAATATGTCAGATATGCTGACGATTTCCTTCTGGGCTTTGCAGGCCCTAAAGTAGAAGCAGAAATGATAAAGAAAAAAATAGAAGATTTCCTTAAAGAAAAACTAGGATTAGAAATGTCAGTAGAAAAAACCCTGATAACACACGCCACAGAAAATAGAGCCAGATTTTTAGGATATGATATAAAAATGGGAAAAAGTAATAGCAAATGTTATAGAGGCAAAAGAACTATCAATGGACACCCCTTATTACAAGTACCAACAGAAATAATAAAAGAACACTTAAAAAGAGTAAGTAGAAATGGAAAACCATATCAAAGAGCAGAATTGTTAGATAGAAGTGATTTTGAAATAGTATTTACCTATAATGCAGAATTCCAAGGTCTTTTAAATTATTATTACCCTGCTTATAATGTAACGAAAAGACTATCCAAGTTAAGATATTTTTATATGAGTTCTTTATTGAAAACACTTGCCAACAAACATAGAAAAAGTTCTAACTGAATTCACAGAAAATACCACAAGAGATTTGAAACAGGAACAAAAGGATTAGAAGTAAAAGTAGAAAGAACAGGTAAAACACCATTAACAGCGAGATTTGGAGCTAAACCTTTCAGAAGAGAAAAATACCATAGAATAATAGATAAACCCGTTAAATCAATAGTAGCAAGAAGTAGTGAACTAATTCAAAGATTACTAAATAATACGTGTGAAATATGTAATTCTCAGGAAGATATAGAAATTCACCACATAAGAAAACTAAAGGACTTGAAAAATCGATATAAAGGAAAAAGAGAACCTCCGCACTGGGTTAAACTGATGATAGCAAGAAACAGAAAAACCTTAGCACTATGTAGAAAATGTCATAGAAAAATACATAGTGGGACTTTTTAGCAGGAGACTTAAATTAAAGATACTGGAGAGCCGTATGATGGGAAACTATCACGTACGGTTCGGAGGGGAGATGTTGAAAAAGGGCTTGCAAAAGTACCTCGTCGGCATTCTACCCTACGCTTCTTGCATTAAAGTTTGGAGAGATTTATGCAAATGATTTGGAAAATTTACCGGAAGAGCTCAAAGAAGAGGAGGAGATTGTCATGGCTTTACACGAGTTAGTAAGAGCTTCTAATGATGACATGATAAGGGAGATACTTGAGATGAGATCAAAAGCACGTCATGATGAAGCTTCCAGATTATATCAGGCTGAGATGAAAGGCAAAGAAGAAGTTGCAAAAAATCTTTTAGAAATGGATATGCCTATAGAAAAAATATCTAAAGCTACAGGTATATCAGTAGAAGAAATAGAAAAACTAAAACAAATTCGTAATTGAAGTTAATGCCCTGATTATTCTAATATATCTAAATTTAATTTTATCTACAAGAGAATAGTCCATTATTACATCAAATCTCTTCAATTTATCATCTATACTATTATCAATATTTTCCTTTATTTTAGCCATTTCCTTCATCACTTCACTTATCTTGTACCCCTAATAAAGAATTAGTGATACATTTATGAAAAAATAAACCTCAATTCATAAAAAAGTCTTTTATGAAGGATTCTATTGTAATTTGATAGAATGTCTTATTTCAATTTACAATCTTCAAGGGAGGTTTCTTTTGTGGATAAATTCTCAAAAAAATTGAATATTACTTTATTATTATTTTTGATATTAAGCACTATTCTCATAGCCGTGAGCTGTGGCAGCAGTGATAGCAGTTTTATAAATACCAATCAAAATGTTAATACTCCGGTCAGCTTTACTTATACTCCGACTCCTGCTTTAACATCTGTTCCTGTAAATGCGTATTTGTATCTCTCTAATACCTCTCTTGAAGATGGAGAAAATGTTGAACAAACAACAGTCCTGGATATCCCTGCAGTTAATCCTGACTCATCTGGTTCTACTCCTTTATTAACTCAACTTTCTACTTTACAACAGGAAAACCCTCAAGATTGGCAGGGAGAAGATATGAAAGAGCTATCTGATAAATTATCTGCCACCTTAAAGGATAGCCAGGTTTTACCTCAAACAGCAAAAGTTTTTACAGTGTATCAGGATTCCCTTAATGAATCCCCTATTCCTGTAAATAACGAAGGATATATTTCAGGCCAGGCTGTTGTAGTAGATACAGATACCAACGTCCAATTAGAGGTATCTCTTGACGATGAGCACTACATTGATGCGGAAACAATTAATCCTTCAAATAATCTTACTTCCAGCGATGCCACAGGAGCAACCCTTAAATCCTGTCCTGAAAAAGTCTTTATATTACCCGGAGACGTAATTATAATTCAGATTAGTTCCACTACAGGAATAAATTTAAAAGAAGCAGGATTAACTTTTTCCCTTAAAAATCCTAATCTTGGCTGTATAACTTCGAAACCGATCTTTTTAGAAATTTGTGGTAAAAAGAAATATGAGAAAGCTTATTGTTTATTCTATGCAAAGAAAAATTTGACCACTCCTATCGATAGTATAATAACTGCAAAAACTGCCAACGGATTACAGCTTGAAATTTTTACAGAAATTATAAAATCATGTGCCAGTATATCCGGGAAAGTATTTACTACAGGAGGAAAGCCACTTATTAAGGGTTATGTCAAAAGTATTGGTTCCAAAGCTTTTTGCAAGTTAGATTCCTCCGGCTCATATACATTACCCCGCGTATTTTGTGGACATTTCAGAAAAATCGTAGTAACGTATTGGATCGAAGATAACGGCAAAAAAATACGCCACCGGGAAGAGAAAATTATAGATTTTTTCAACAGCAATTTAACCAATTTTAATTTTGGAGAAGAACCTACACCTACTTCTACTCCATCAGTTACTCCTACTCCTCGAGATTTTAATGATATATATTATGATCTAAGAGTTTCAGAATTACTATATCAATATAATCAATGGAAAAAAGAATTAGGAGCCGAACAAGCAACCCAGAAAACTGTGGCTTGGTTGAATGGAGAATCCTTTGGAGGATCCACTATCCCTGATGGTATCAAAAAAGCCGGAATAGACAGTTTTGATAATACAGCAATGTGGGTTATGTTTTCAGATGGTCATAGTGTACATATAGCTGGAGAAAAAGATAATTGGAAACCTTACCCTAATGCATCTTCTAATAACAAAGATAGTAATAATTTAGGAAAAATAAATAAAAATGTATTAGTGAAAAATAATGAAACATCTAGAAAAATACCTTCTTTAAGTAATCCCATACAAAAAGCTCAAACAGTTTATTCAAATAAAATATTAATTCTCGCCCCTTTTGTCTGGCAAGAAGAAAAGTGGATGAATATTTATGATAAAACAGTTTATAATGAAATATTAACTTATTTAAAAGGTTTAAAAAATGACGATGGCAGCTATGTATATGATATCACTTCAGTAATAACAAGAAATAATGAATTAGAATATAGTGAGACGGTTCATGATCCTAATATACCACCTCCAGAATTACTTGATCCCAAACATCCTGACCCTAATGATCCAGTATACACGCTTACAAAGAGGTTAACATTAAATATACTTCCTGAAAGAAATTATGTCTTACCCAGCGACTTTTTAAATTTAAGTCAATATGGAATAATTTATATAGCTACTCATGGAACAAAAAGATCATTAAGTTGTGGACCTGTTTTTGATAATATTCCAGAAACACAAAGTTTGAATGCAAAGGAATATTCGGAGATTGATCCGAATAAAATAGACGGAACTTGGTGTTATTCATATATTGAAATTAATGATCCAGATAATCCCGAACAAATTATACGTATTAAACATATAGCACTGAGTAATAATTTCTTGAGCCAACAACAACCTATAAAAAATTCAATTGTATATTTAGATGCTTGTGAGTCCGCTGCAGACTATAGTCTAAAGGGGTATCCTCCATTTAAGACTGCTTATGTTTATTTGGGTAACAGCAAAGATTCTTATGTTCCCTGGTCTAGACGTTTAGCATATAAATTTCTATGTTATATGATGTTTGGAGTTGATGGTATTCCGGAGCAGGAATCAGAAGCTCTACCATTAAGTGTCAGGGATGCCTATAATAAATTCACTTCTCCTCCTTTAATCCAGAATGATCCTAACAGGTTAAACCCTGATCCAGGTTATTATCCTATAGATCCTAATCGACCAATCAATCCAATTACTGGTGATAACGGATATAATTATCAAGACTGTATGTTACAGATATATACTGATGGGGGGAAATATGATGATACCTATTTCCCTGCTCCTGTAACTGTAATAGTTCAGAAAAAATAAAGTAGAGCCGATTATGAAAAAAAAAGTTTTATATTTAATACCTGCCTGTATTTTCGTATTTTATTTATTTACTTTATCTGAAAATAGTAAATGTCAAAATTTTTCTGAATATGTGTTTGTAACTAAATGGGGATCTAAAGGTGAAAATGAGGGTCAATTTAATTGTCCTTCAGGGTTAGCTGTAGATTTAAATGGAAATATATATGTATCAGATAGCTATAATTACCGTATACAAAAATTCGATTCCACAGGGAAATTTATAACTAAATGGCCTGTAAGCTTAGTTAATGGACAACTTTTCTATCCTTCAAGAATAGCAATTGATCTGAAAGGAAATATTTATGTTGGGATTGTTTATGTGGGAAGTATTCAAAAATTTGATTCTAATGGCAAGTTTATATCAAAATGGGAAGGGAAAGATTGTTCAGATACACGTGGAGAGTTTAATTCACCTTTAGATATTGCTTTTAACTCGGAAGGTAATATTTTTGTTGTATCAGATAATAGTACCTACTTAAAAAAATTTACTGCTGATGGTGAATTTTTAACAGTTCTAGATACATCTAATCCCAAATATACTACATATTCTCAAAATACTATTGAAATTGCAATAGACTCATCAGGCTATATTTATGGTTTATATAGACGTATGCCATACTCAGTAATTCACGGTAATATACAAGGCTTTTACGTCTCTTATATCCAGAAGTTTGATCCAAATGGTAACTTAATAAGAGAATGGGGCAGTTATGGAAGTAATGATGGAGAATTTAAACAAGATGCCGGAGGAATAGCAGTAGATGCAGAAAGTAATGTATATGTAGTAGATAGTTGGAATAATCGTATACAAAAATTCGATTCAAACGGAAAGTTTTTAACCAAATGGGGTTCTTATGGAAATAAAGATGGAGAATTATATTTCCCAACCAGTATAGAAATAGATGTAGAAAGAAATGTATATGTACTTGATTTTGGCAACTACCGCATCCAAAAATTCGCCCCAGTGCCCTAAAAGGGGTACCGGGATCAAAACGACGAATTTTGGCGTTAAGATAGTTTATCCAATAATAGAGCCAAGTTTTCGTATCTCTATGAGCCCTCAAACCCGCATAACTTCATAAAATATTGTATCGCCTTTAAATTATAAATTCAAGTTTAAATATACATCAATCCAGATCATCTTGTGTAATTCCAATATAAGCTAATGTAACACAGGGAGCTGAATGATTAAATAGCTTCTGTAATATTGAAATATCAATACCCGATTGATATGCATGATAACCAAAAGTTTTTCTTAAAGTATGAGTTCCGTATCCTTCTTTGAGTCCGACCATCCTGACAATTTTATTAATGATCCGATATGCTTGTTGTCTTCCGATTGTTTGTTTTCCTTTTTTTCCTTTTTTCGATAAGAATAAAAGTTCATCCAATAGAAAATCTCTTGTTATTAAATATTCCATTAATGCTTTTTTTGCTGTATCTGCAATGGGAAATTTTTTTACTTTTCCTGTCTTTTGTTCTCTTATAGTAATCCTGTCTTTTATTTTCCGTTTTTCATCCAATACATCTTTTATTTTCAGATTAAGTAGATCACAGATACGAAGACCTGAATTAATGCCTAAAATAAATAGGCAGTAATTTCTTAAATTGGTAGCTTTAAGAATTTTCTTTATATCATCAATGTCAATGGCATGTTAAAATGTACCGAATGCGGCAAATAAAAGTGTACCACCCAGAAACGTCGAATAATCCTTTCAAAAAAGTGAGTGAAAGGATCAGAAAGAATGAAGAAGTGGAATATGCTAGAGGGTGTCTGAAAAGCCTAATTACGCCATTTGTATAACCAAGCGTTTCAACATAAGCCTTATCATCGAAATATACACAAAAGCTTCACTACTTGATGGTAAATATTCATAATCTTTACTCATTCGTCTGTTCTTGCC
>JAKPQU010000212.1 GCA_029555925.1 Bacillota bacterium | reverse complement strand
CAGAAAAAGATTGTGTTCAAAAATGACAGGTGATTTTATATACAATGGAAAAAGAAATCTATCACAGAATATTCAGAGTGAAAAGTGAAAAAAAATTGGATTTTACTTACTTTTCACTACTCACTATTCACTAATTATAGTGTATTTCATAACTTATTAGAATTTAAGTCGTCGTGACGGGTTTAATCCCTGCGCATCACGCATTACGCTTTACGCATTACGAGGTCATTATTTATGGATAGTTATGAAACTAACTATAATAGATTTACAAAATCAAGTGCAATTTCTAGTAAAAATGAAATTACCTGTCGTAAAAAAACACTATCAATTCATATTAGGAATAATAAAGAAATTATGTTATAATATACAAAAAATCAGGGGAATATGTAACGAAATGCTTTATGACGCAGTAATTATAGGAGCAGGTCTTGCAGGATGTTCTGCTGCCCTGTCGGTAATAAAATCAGGCAAAAAACCTGTTATACTTTCGAGAGGACTCGGAAATCTTTATTCTTCTTCCGGGTATATAGACTTACTCGGCTATTATCCTGTTACAGAGAAAAAACCTGTTATGTCACCGCTTTTGTCTCTTAAAAAATTGATAGCAGAAAAACCGCACCATCCTTACAGCATAACAGGCATAGACATAATTAAAGAAGCCTTTTCGTCTTTTCTCTCCGTAAGTTCCGACATGGGTCTTCCCTACTGCGGGTCTATTGAAAAAAATATACTTATGCCCACTGCAGTGGGATCTCTTGTGCCTACAACAATCTTTCCCGAAACTGCCGGGAGTGATATAAATACCTTTCAGAACATAGTAGTAACGGGAATAAAGGAATTACTAGATTTCTTTCCTCCTTACTGTGCATCAAATCTGGAGGTTCATCTGGGAAGAAAAGTAGATTTCGTAAGGGTAGAGCTCGGATTAAAAATGGACAGAGAACTGAACAGCTATGATATTGCTCTTTTTATGGAACAGGAAAACATAAGAGATATGTTCGTAAAGCAGTTAAAATCCGTTTCTCCCGGCACACTCATACTGGTCCCTGCAGTTATGGGAGTAACAAAATGGAAGGAAATCATTGCCTCCATAGAAGAAAAACTTCAGAGCAAAATACTTGAAATTCCCACCCTTCCTCCGTCGGTTATGGGATACAGACTAGGAGAAGCATTGCTCTCCTATTTAAAAAACAAAGGTGTGGAGATAATTATAGGCAATGGCGTGGATTATTTTAAAGGTAATAAATATATTGAAGAAGTGGGGATTACGGGAGCAAGCGGCAGGATAAAAAAATTCAGAGGAAAGAATTTCATTCTTGCCACAGGAGGCATACTCGGAGAGGGCCTTTCCGTTTATCCCCTGGAAATTAAAGAAACAGTATTTAATCTGCCTGTAGTGTCTCACGGTACTTTATCTACGGAAGATTTCTTTAATCCGGACGGTCAGCCTTTATCTTATGCAGGGATTTCGGCAGACAGTAACCTTCAGCCTTTAGATGAGTCAGGGAAAGTAATATTTGAAAATCTTTTTGTTGCAGGATCAACTCTTTATGGGTACGATCCGTTCCTCGAAAAAAGCGGGAACGGCGTGGCACTTTCTACAGGGTATAAAGCCGGATTAATGGCGTGCAGGTGAACATATGAGTGACAAACACAATCTGGATCACTGTCTTAAATGCAGTATATGTCATACCCAGTGTCCTGTGGTAATGAATTATCCTGCTTTTCCCGGGCCGAAACAGTTAGGGCCCGAACTTGAAAGACTGAGGCTTGCAAGAGGGGAAGGAGAAGTAATGGAAATAGATAATATCCTCTCTTATTGCACGAACTGTAAAAGATGTGACGCAGCCTGTCCTCATGGCGTAAAACCTTCCTATTACAATCTTAAAAACAAAGGAAGACTCCGTTTACACCCTTCAGAACAGTTAAGGAACTGGATTCTTGCCCATAATGTATGGTGGGGGAAAATGGCAACCGTTGTTCCCGGTTTCAGTAATTTTGCCCTTCAATTCCCGCTGACAAAATTCGGCATGGGACTCTTCGGCATAGCAAACAGAAATCTCCCTGCCTATAAAAAACAGACTTTCTTAAAGATCAAAAAAGAAGAAAAAAACAAAAAAGCCCTTTATTATCCGGGATGTTTCGCTTCTTTTAACGAGCCGGAAATTATTCAAGCCACCGTTAATATACTTGAAGCCTGTAATTATCAGGTGGAAATTGCCTCTGCAGACTGCTGCGGAACACCTATGGTTACTAACGCACTCTTCAATGAAACAAAAGAAGTGGCAAAGAAAAACATAAAAATCTTTCAGCCATATATAGAGAAACATTATAAAATAATTACAACATGTTCAAGCTGCGGCCTCGCATTAAAACAGGAGTATAAAGATCTTCTGGAAAACGAAGACAGCGAAAAACTTGCAAAAAACGTATGGGATCTCTTTGAATTACTCGAAGAAGAAGAAAGTCTTCCTTTTGACGGAAAGAAAAAGAAAATAGAAAAAGCTTTCTATCATGTGCCATGTCATTTAAAGGCCCATGGCACAGGCATACCTGCAACACATATTTTAAGAGATTTTGCAGTAGAGGATTTAATTGTTGAAGACATTTATTGCTGCGGTATAGCAGGTACCTACGGATTTAAGAAAGAAAAACATAATCTGTCTCTTGAAATCGGTTCTTCTTTATTTAAAGCTATAAAAGAAAGTCGCACTTCACTTGTATTGACCGATTGCGGAACATGTAAGGTTCAGATTGTCGACGGAACAGGCATTAATGTTAAACACCCTGCTGTTTTATTAAGTGATTTTATTTCCGACCAGTAAATTTTCTGCCGTATGTTTTAATCTATTAAACTCTTTTTCCAGTTCGGAAGTATCAATTTCTTTTATTCTGTTTCCTTTCGCCTTCATCTCAATATTAAAAGCCGCCATACCAAGCTTTCTTGCTTCTATATTACGGGATGTTCCTTTTATAGTATGGGCCAGATATATTATATCTTCTTTATTTCCACCGGAAAGTTTATTTTTTAGTTCCTTAATATTATTATTCAAATCTGCTATACTCTCCTGAAGTATTTCTCTGCAGAATTGTTCATCACCGCCGGTACGCCTGAGAAATACCTGCCAGTTCAGAACTTTATCTTCCTTTTCATCTTTTGCTAAAACCGCTTTTTCTTTACCGGTATTGGAAGTTATTGCCGAAAGAAGATCTTCGGGACTTATAGGTTTTGATATATAGCCGTTCATTCCTGCTTTAAGACACTTTTCTCTGTCACCTTTGATTGCATGAGCAGTCATAGCGATAACAGGAACGTTATGTTCAAGTACCTTTGACTGTTCATCTCTGATTACTCCTGTAGCTTCCAGACCATCCATCTCAGGCATCTGAACATCCATAAAGATGAGATCAAAACTTTTTGCCCGCAAATGATCAATTACCTGAAGTCCTTTGGAGGCCATGGTAGGTTTGTATCCAAGTCCTTCAAAAATATTCTGGGCAAGTTTCTGATTGATCAGATTATCTTCTGCTATGAGTATATCAAGAGGTATTTCTTCACCCAGTTTCTTTGACATACCTTCAAATGACTTTTCATGCTGTGTCCTCTGGTGGTTCTCAATACTGAAAACTCCGATGAGAATATCAAGTACTTTCGACCTGTCAACATTTTTTGGAATAACTGCAGAGACTACTTCATTCGTATAGTCAAAGAACACTTCATCAGCCTTATCCACATTGAATAACACAACCGGTAATGATTCCTTGTTTCTGATCGTACGTACTTCCTGAGCAACCACCAATGCTTTAGCAGTTATCAACTGCGCATCGATCAATACTATGTTATAATCTGTTTTTTCATTCACTAATTTCAATCCTTCCGTAACATCATTTGCAACAATT
>JAKPQU010000207.1 GCA_029555925.1 Bacillota bacterium | reverse complement strand
ATATTTTTGTTATGTAAGAAATTCTTATTGTTTTTTATAAAATCTGTTGTATATTAAATTTATGGATTATAACTCCATAAATTTATATTGTATTTCATAACTTCTTAGAATTTAAGTCGTCGTGACGCGTAACGCGTGACGCGTGACGGGTTTAATCCCTGCGCATCACGCATTACGCATTACGCATTACGAGGTCATTATTTATGGATAGTTATGAAACTAACTATATATAAATTTGTGGAAATATTTAATTTTTTTGTTATACTTGATTTAAGGGGGCCTCAATGATGATAAATCTGTCACATGAAACAGAACAAATATCTGTTATGGGGTTCAGTTATCCTTATAATGAATTCTTTAAAAACAGGCAGGAAATTCTGGCAGTTTATCTCTTTGGTTCCTGTGCCGGCGGAAGAAATACCCCTTTAAGTGATATAGATTTAGCCTTTTTATTTTTTAGAGACCATAAAGACATAATTGATTACAATTATCTTGCAGAGCTTCAGGTAGAGCTTATACGCCTTTCAGGTTTTGAAGATATTGACACAGTCATCTTAAATGACAGAGACCCCGTATTTTTATATAATGTTCTGACAGAAGGTAAACTTATTTATTATGTAGATAATGAAGAATTTACGGGATTTCTCTATGACAGTTACAGGTTTTACCAGGATTTTATGCCATCATACCGTTTCTGGGAGGAAATCTACTATGGTAAATAAAGAAAAGATTCAGAATAAGCTGGACTTTATAAAAAATAATCTGGAAAAATTAAATATAATGAGAAAATACAATAAAGAAGAATTTTTCTCTAATTTCGAACATATTTATGCATCAGAACATCTTATTCAGACTACCATACAGGCTCTTACTGATACAGCCGGTTTTATTATTGCCTCCAGAAAATTTAGAGCTCCTAAGAACAGTGTGGACATAATAGAAATTTTATATGAAAATAAACTTTTAGATTTAGATCAGAGAAATTTATTCCAGAAAATTATAAGATTCAGGAATATTGTCGTCCATCTTTATAACGGAGTTAACGAAAATATGGTTTTTGAGTTGTTACAGAACAATCTTAAAGATTTAGAAGAATTGTTCAGGGTTTTAATTGTTGTAATAACAGGGGAATAAACCTTAAGCCATAAACATCTCCATTTATTTTTCGGACTGCTTTTGAACCTGGCTATAACCCGGGCTTTTCTCTCTTGCTTTTTTTTAACCCTTAAGTTATGATGTAACAGGGGGTGATGTAATGCATAGAACTCAGATAACACTGGAAGACAAACATTATGAATTTTTAAAAGAAATTTCCACTAAAGAAAAGAAGAGTATGTCCAGGATATTAAGAGAGATAATAGAACTTTATTCGGAAAAGAAAGATATTTTTTCTATTACATCAATAGCCGGAATAGGAGAAGATCCAGAAGTAGATGGTAGTGATCATGACAGGTGGATATATAGATGAAAGAAAGTGTATTTTTTGACACAAGTGCTATATATTCATATGTAAATCTTCTGGCTCCAAATCATCAAAAAGTAAAGACTTTTATCAATAATTTTAAAGGTAAACTGGTAATTACAAATTATATTTTTGATGAAATTATTACTCTTATACTTTCCCGTCTCGGTCATAAAACAGCTTCAATTGTAGGAAATATACTTTTGAATTCACCACAGATCAGTAATTATTGGATAATAGAAAATGATAAAAAAGATGGATGGGAATTATTTTTACGAAGGACTGATAAAGAATATAGTTTTACTGACTGTATAAGTTTTGTTGTAATGAGGAAATTAAATATAAAAAAATGCCTGACCACTGATAAGCACTTCAGACAGGAAGGATTTGAGATTATTATATGAAAGAAAAACTTCTGGAAATAAAAACGTTTCTGGACACAGGTGATGAAGAAAAAGCCCGTGATTTGCTTCGTTCAATGGAAACAGTTCCTGTAAAAGACCATGCCTTTCACCTTGAAGTGGTGGAATTATGCGAACAATGCGGTGTTGTTGAAAAGATTGCCGGCGAATTGCATCTTGCTTTAAGGGATCTTCCTGAAGACAGAAATATTATAAAGAAACTTGCTTTATTCTATCAGGACTGCGGGAATTTTGATAAAGGAGAGAAGTATTTCCGTAAACTTATAGTTCTTGACCCTTCAGACAGGGATGCTTACAGGGAATTATGGAATATTTTGGAGGAAAAAGGCGACATAGATGCACTCCAGGAACTTTCTCTTAAAATAAAAGATCTGTTTCCTGACTCGGACCTGGCAAATTTAAAGATTGAAAATCAAAAAATGGAAGAAGGACAGGAAGAAGATGAACAGGAACAGGATATAGAAGAAACCAGGCTCATAAGATTTGTAAGTCTTTTTTCAGGCCGTGAAGGGGTTTATGCGAGACAGTGGGCTTCTCCTACAGGTGAGACGGGGTATACGCCCGTAAAAGAGCCTTTTAATTATAAAGTTGCACAAAATCATCTCCTTGGCAATTATACTGTCGGAATCTATCAGTTAAGGGTGGATAATACCGTAAACTTCATAGCCTTTGACATAGATATTACAAAAAGGCTTTTGAACAGGATTATTTCGGATAAAAGTCTCTGGAAAAGTGCCATAAAAGATGCTCATACCGTGGCATGTAAGATAATAGATCATCTTTCATCCCATGACATACCTGCCTGTATTGAAGCAAGCGGATATAAAGGGAGGCATTGCTGGATATTCCTTGAAAAACCTCTCAGCGCAAAGATTGCAAGGGCTTTTGCTTTATCTGTCGTAAATAAAATCCTTCCTCTTCCCGAAGGTATTGAAATAGAGATCTTTCCAAAACAGGATTATGTAAGACGGGAAGGACTGGGAAATCTCATTAAAATCCCTCTGGGTATTCACAGAAAAACGGGAAGAAAAAGTCAATTTATAGACCCTCAGACAGTGAAACCTTTTGAGGATCAGATGGGATTCCTTGATAAAATTAACAGATGTCCTAAAGAAAAAATAATTTCTCTGGCAGAGGATATAGAATTACCTCCATATGTGGAAGAAGAGATTCTACCTGAAGAAAAAACCGTTCCTGTGATAAAATCTATCCCCGTTGAATATTCTCTGAAAGAAGACAGGGAATTTCAATATCTTCTTCTTAAATGTTCCGTCATCAAATATCTTTTTGATAAAATAGAAGAGCATCATGATCTGACAAATGATGAGATCGTTGTTCTGACCTATTCACTCGGTCATATGGACAGGGGGCCTGATGCGGTAAATGCTCTCTTAAGACTCTGTCCCGGCACAGGTACAAAGTATTTCCTTAAAAGCCGTCTCAGAGGCAATCCTGTAAGCTGTCCCAAAATAAGGGGAAGAATACCTGACATAACGTCAAAACTGGACTGTAACTGTGATTTCAGCCATTATGCAGATAGCTACCCCACACCTGTTCTCCATATACAGGATCTGAAAAATCCTTCGGTTATGCCGGGAGGCACTCTTGATTCCATTCAATTCCAGGTACTTGTTCAGGAGTATTTAAATACAAGAAAACAGTTAAAACAGCTAAATGAAAGATATAAAAATCAGCAGAACCAGCTTGATACCTTTTTTGAAGCAGCCGGTATTACATCCATTCAGACTTCATTCGGCCTTCTTAAACGGGTGGCCGGAGAAAACGGGAAAGTAAATTATGTACTTGAATTTTGATGGATAAGAGGTGACAGGATTGAACACGCGTCACGCGTCATGCGTCACGCGTTACGATTCCCATGTCGATTCTATATATTACGGAACAGGGAGCAGAATTAAAGAAAAAAGATAAGGTTTTGCTTGTAGAAAAAAGCGGTCAGTTAATCCAGTCAATACATGCCTTTAAACTGGACCAGATTGTTATAATGGGCATGATACACATTTCCCCTCATACGATAGCTTTCCTTCTGGAACAGGGGATTGATACGGTTTTTATGTCTGTTAAAGGAAAATACAGGGGAAGGCTTGTTTCACAGTTCGGAAAAAATATAGTATTACGTCAGATTCAGTTCCGTAAATTAGATGATGAAAAAGTTGTTCTTACCCTTGCAAAAGCCTTTGTAGAAGGCAAACTCAAGAATTACAGGACAGTCCTGAGGAGATATAACAGAGAACTGAATAACATTGAAATAGAAAAATCTCTTCATCAGATAAGGAATTTAATAGAAAAAATTCCTCATGCAGATAACACGGATACTGTAAGGGGGTATGAAGGAAAGGGTTCTGAGAGTTATTTTCGTTCTTTCAAACACCTGTTGAAATCAGGTGAATTTACCTTTGACGAAAGAAACCGCCGTCCTCCTAAAGACCCTGTAAATGCAATGCTGAGCTTCGGTTATACCCTTCTTGTAAATATTGTCCAGACCCAGGTAAATATAACAGGTCTTGATCCTTATCTGGGAAGTCTTCATACAGTTGATTACGGCCGTCCTTCCCTTGTTCTTGACCTTATGGAGGAATTCCGCCCTCTTATTGTGGATCTTCTTGTTTTGAGGCTCATAAATAAAGGCATTATAAAATTGAGGGATTTTCATTTTGCCGATGAAGAAGACCTTCAGGATGATGATGTTTATCCTGTAAGACTCACCCATGAAGGTATAAAAAAATTCATAATAAATTATGAAAAACAGCTTGATACCGTGGTGGTTTATCCCGGAAACGGCCATAAGCTGACTTACAGGCAGATAATACTCGAACAGGCAAGGAAGCTTGTAAGACACCTGAAAGAGGAAGAAGTATATTCTTCTTTTCTTACCAGATAGGAGATAGTTCTTTTGTATGTAGTGGTATCCTATGATATTATCGATGATAAAAGAAGAAATAAAATAGCGAAAGCTCTTCTCTGTTACGGAAGGAGGGTTCAGAAGAGTGTATTCGAGTGTCTTCTTGAGGAAAAGCATTTCCTTGAAATGAAAACAGCCATAGAAAACCTTATAGACTTTGAACATGACAGTGTCCGTTATTATTTCCTCTGTAAAAAATGTGTTCCTGCCATAGAGATTTCCGGCTGGGGCACTGTATCGGAAGATGAACATACCATAATAATCTGAGAGGAAGGGGATTATGGAAGAGGAGAATAATGTTTCTGAATTGAGAATAAAAGCAACTGCTTTAAGAAAACATAAAAATTACTCAGACGCTGTAAATGTTTACCGGGCTATATGGACAGATTATCGTTCTCTCTGCAATGAGTGGGACGGCTGGGGATATGCCTTCTGTCTGAGAAAATTAAAATGCCTGGAAGATGCTCTTTCTGTATGCAGGGAAGTTTACAGAATAAAAAAAGATTTTAACTGTGGAAGAGAGCTTTATGCATGGTGCATTTATGATCTGGAAATTAAAAAAGACTCTTCAGGGATCCGGGAAGAGACCTTCCTTAAAGGGGCAGAAGCAATTATGTCTCTCTGTGGTTTTGACCCTTATTCTCCTTATTCACCTTATGTGGGTACAGTATTCAAAGTTCTGGATTATTTGAAATCAAAGGCAATATACCCGTCAGAAGAGATTATGAAATGGACTGACAGGGTGGAGTCGGAAAAACTTCCTTTCGAATGTTATTCCCGTACTGATAAGTCGGGTAAAGTGCTGAGAATTTCTTCTTATAAAGAGAAATGGTATTTATTCCGTACAGAAGCACTCTTTAAACTTGAACAGTATAAGACATGTCTTGATCTGTGTGAAGAAGCGTTAATAGAAATTCCAGGACAGCATTTTCTTAATGCCATATGGTTTAAAAGAAGAAAAGCTCTGTGTAAATGGCATCTTCAGGACAGGGAAGAGGCACTGTGTGAATTAAAAGATGTTTTAAACCAGAAAAAAGAATGGTTTATTCAGCATGAGATTGCCGGTTTTTATTTCGAGCAGGGGCAGATTGATGACGCCCTGAGTTATGCCCTTGATTCTGCTCTGAATTACGGAGAAACTGAATTTAAATGGGAATTATTTTGTTTAATCGGTCTTATTTTAAAATCTAAAGGCTATATGGATATTGCAAAAAAGCATATTCTCCTTTCTGCAAAGGTCAGGGAAGAAAAGGGATGGAAAATTCCTGAAAAACTTGCTCTGTTGATAGAAGAATTCAATCTTGATCCATCCTCTGTTCCTTCTTCGAAAGAACTTCTGACAGAATTGAAAAAGCACTGGATTTCTTTAAAATTTTCAGATAAGCCGAAATTTACAGGAGCGATAAAGAAAATCCTTCCGAATGGCAAAGCAGGTTTCATACAGGGTGAGAAAGGTAAGAGTTATTATTTTAGAGTAAAATCATATAAAGGCCACAGAGATGACCTTGAGGAAGGTGTGCCGGTAAGTTTTTATCTGGAGAAGAGTTTTGATCATAAAAAGGGTAAAGAGTCTGAAGAAGCGGTGAGGATTGAACTGGATTATTGAAAGTTTTATTTATATCTGTTATCATTGATAATGAGGTGATTAATATGTCAGGAACTTTTACTGCTATATATGAAAAAGGAGAAAAATATTATATAGGTTATTGTCCTGAAATACCGGGAGCAAATGGGCAGGGTGAAACACTTGAAGAATGCAGGGAAAGCCTTAAGGAAGCTATCAGGCTAATTCTTAATGATAGACTTGAAGATAGTCTTTATGGTATTCCTGAAGATGCTATAAGAGAAACGGTTTTAATAGAATGAAAAGAAAAGAATTTCTCAGACATTTAAGAGCATGCGGGTGTATTCTCAAACGCGAAGGTAGAAGACATTCACTCTATCAGAACCCATTAAATGGAGCTATTGAAGCAGTACCAAGGCATGTAGAAATTGATAACAGGCTTATAGAAAAATTTGTAATATGCTGGATATTTCCATACCTTTCTAATCATTCAGCAAATATGACAGCAAGATCGATTTCTAATTCATCATTAAATATGCCTACTTTTATTTTATCATCTTCTGCGTAAATTTCCGGGAAATCATATATTTTATCTTTGTTAAGTTTATAAATATCTACCCTTTTATTTACCGGGTCAACTATCCAGTATTCTTTTATACCATACCTCTGATATAGCCTGCGTTTATCTTTTATATCTCGTTTTGTAGATGAAGGAGATAGTATTTCTACAATAAGGTCAGGCCGTCCATAGCAACCTTTTCTTGTTATTTTGTCTTTATCACATACGACAATTATATCCGGTTGTACTACATTGGAGGAAGTTTCAAAGGTTTCCCCTTCTTCCGGTAAAATTACATCAAAAGGTGCATGAAAGGCTCTACATTTTTTGTCTCTTAAATATATTACAAACTCTGCGAGTAACTGTGCAGAAACACCCTGATGCAAATCACTTGCTCCCGGTGCCATATTATATGCTTCTCCGTTTATTATTTCGTAACGCCGGTCATCAGGCCAGGAAGCATAGTCTGAATATGTGTATATTTTATTTTCTTTTTTTACCGGTTCTGACATAAGTATCTCCTCCTGTAATATTATATCAAATTCATTATTTTTTTGAAACTTTTCAAACCAGATTGTCTGCGATTATTTTTCATGATTTTTTATACTGTGACATTCGGTGACACATCTTAATGGTAGTCTTATCAGGAGAGTATAAATTTGTAATACAATTTTTTATAGAAAGGATGAATGACTATGTTTTTAAGAAGTTTTTTGCTTTTTCTGTCAAGTCTTTTGTGCTTACTTCAGTATGGTTGCGGTAATACTATACATTATCATATTTTTGGTACTATGGCTCTTGGCCCAATTTATCTAATAATATTATTAATAGGTGTGATTATTTATTTACTTATTAAAGATTATAATAAAAATTCTTATTACTGACTGAGCATAAGCATGTAATAAAAGTTTTCCTACCGTCACGCGTCACGCGTTACGCGTCACGAGAGCATATATGTATTATTTATGCTCACCTTAGTAAAGTAAGGAGAAGTTAAAATGAAAAAAAGAATTATTTTGAGTTTTATCTCTATGTTACTGCTATCGTTTTTTATAACCCTTTATGGATGCGGTGGAGGAGGCAACACAGGTAACGGCTCTATCCCTGTTGTAGTTGTAACAGCAATGCCTTCTTCTAATACAATTAACACAGGCTATCTTGACGAAGATGATTATACAGTGGATTGGAATGCAACAGCTACAAGCGACACAGGGGCGGCCGTATTTGAAGGTTTAATCCCCGGGGAACGCTATATCATAAATACTTCAATGGGCTCTACGCTGTCAAATGTTGTTGTTCAGGCTGGAGTCCTTTCAGCGTATCCGGTTTATAGTAATTCAGCCTGGACACCATATTCTTTTTCCGGATATACCGAATTTTCAGGAAAAGTATTGGAGGTGAACAGAATAACTCCTGTAACCAATGGTACTGTAAAAATAATATCTGAATCTTCTGATACGGTTTTGACTACTTCTATAAGCAGTCAGGGTAAATTCAGCTTCACACAGAGAGTACCGATAGGGTATTACACAATTATAACTGCTGCCAGGAATTATATAACCAATGTAACCTATCATTATCCTTTCAGAACAGATATGTTAACTTATACCGATAATTTAGTCAGAAATGATCAATGGAATTATTATGCAGGTTCTTTTCATCCATATGATCCGAATAAAGGATATCTTATTGTATCAGCCCGTAATACAGTAGCAGAAATGCATCCTCTCAGTGGAGTTTCTATGACGATTCTGCCTGATACGCCCTATACGTCACCGGTAAATACTCCTGTTATTATTTACCCTACGGCAACTCCTTCTATTATAATACAACCTGCACCTACATCTCCTGATATTAAATATGGAAACATATCAGGCAGGATCTATACAAATAAAGGGACAGAATTTCCGGAGGCTTTTGTAGTATTTAAATCTTTTGTGGTTTCTGATAGTATAGCGAGCTCCGGTGCTTTTACCAGGACTACTACTGCAAAGATGGATGGAACTTATAGATTTACAGATGTTCCGCAGGGGGCAGGTATAGTATCTTTCTGGGCATATCAGTATAATTACGAAAATTATCCGAATAATCCACTCGGCTCTGCATTTGTTACTGTTAAAGACAATACAGACGGAGTAATCCTTCAGCAGCAAAATAATTCTACAGGTATTACACCGACACCCGTTATTCCGACACCTACTCCATCAACTTCAATTAACGTAACGACTGAGTAAATGATTACTAAATAAATTGTTTTTCATCCGTATACAGTTAATATTTTCCGGAAGATACCATAAGGAATGGAATTTTCCGGAATTATATTTATTTATAAAAAAAGAGGTTTTTCGGGGATATCTCTGCCCTGTCCCAGATATTTGATAATATACCATCCTTTACAGGCATATTTCTTTGTAATGTCAAAATTGAAATCCATGTGTGTAGCTTTTAAGTATTCAGATATTTTATGTTTATTTTTATCCGGTGAGACACTATCCTTTGAATAGGGAAGATATAAAATAAAGTTATGAAATATATTAAAATATTCCATATAAATTCCATCCTGCAACAGCTTTAGTTCTGTGCTTTTATTTTTTAATAATATATAATTATGAGAATGATGTTTTATAAGTTCTAAAATTTTAGCTTTCTTTTCTTCTGCAATATTAAATTTTTCAAGGATCTTTATGGTTTCTGCCTCAGAAGCAGAAAGATCACTGGAAATATTGCATAGAAGAGCAGATGTAAACAGGCATTCTTCATCAACTTTTTTAATGTTTTCCATAACATATATTCTGAAGCAGTTTTCAAGAACTCTGTGAATATAAGAAAAATCCTTATCTCTGGAGTTATATTCATTTTTTATATATTCATATAATTCCTTATTTTTTTCTGTAAGCTCCTTTAGTTTAAGTGATATAATAACTTTTTTATCCTCAAAATCAAGAATTTTTAAATCCAGTTCTTTTATCAATTCCGTTACTATTGTATTTACATCTTCCGAGTAAATTTCCAGAATGTATTCTAATTGATTATTGTTTTTTATCTGCTTTAATAGCACAGACTCATCTTTTTTTTCATATTTTTTTAACTGTAAGATGTCAGCAGAGAAAGCTTCTTCTTTCAGTTGAATGTATCCCATAGCTTTGAGTTTATTTTCGCATACATTCAGCCTTGAGCGGGCAAAATCATAAACTCTGTCCAGGAACATTTCTTTCATAGCTATATAGTTTCCTGATTTATATAACTCTTTTTTTGAAGCTATTATTTTTGATGCATCAGGGCTTTGCTCCGGTATTTCAAGATAAAATGTAAACCTGTTGTTTATAACATCTTCAAATGGATGAAAATATGTTCTGATTTTATATTCATAATAAGATTTCGGATAATGTACCGCTATGGATTTAAATCTGTCAGGAGCAATGTCTACTTTGAATATAACTCTTTCAGGTATCGGCTTATGTCTGTAGATCAGAGATGGAGAGGAAGTTCCATGTTCGATAGCCATATTTTCTATTATTTTCAGTGATTTCACAAAGAGTTCTTCTGGAATAATTTCATTATATTCCGGTAATAAGATACTATCCTGCATAAAACATGGTTTAATTGAATTTCCAGAAAGTTCAATTTCTCTATTTTTAAAACACAGGTTACATCCTATTGTACATGTTACTCTTATCAGGTCTACGGCAATCTCTCTGTCTTTAAAATAATAGGTAGTTTTACGGAGATCTGATTCTATTTTTTCAGCTCTGTGTTTCATATTATAAATTAAAGTCTGTATGTCATAAAAATCATAGTAGAAATCTTTATTAAGTTTTGTAATTAACATTTCGATAAATTTTATATTGTCTATTCCCAGACCTTTAGAGAACTCAATGATCCTTTCCAGATAATCTTCTTTTGAATTTTTTGATTTTAAAAGTACATAATTCAGTTTAACTTTTATATTATTTTTAACAGCTTTTTTTATATTATTAATTACTACGGGGAATCTATTTTTTGTTCCTGTCGCTTCATTATATAATTCTTCATCAATCGTATGAAGGCTTATATTAAGTTTGAAATTCTTTAAGTGTTTTATCAGGGTACCGGAAAAAAATCTATACAGTCATCATCCAGACAGAATCCATTTGTGACAATAGTGAAATTTAATAATTTTATAATCTCAGGATAAAGCTTTATAAGTTCAGCAAAAAAATCAATTACCTGTTTCTTATATAATAGCGGTTCCCCTCCTGTGAGAGTATAATTATAAATTCCATAATCTATAAATTTTGTAATTACCTGTAAAGGTATAATGTTCCGTTCAACTTGTTGTGTTGACGATTTCTCCTGGCCTTCGTTATGGCAGAAGTAACAATTATAGTTACAATATGGGGTTACATGTATTCTTAATCCGTTGTTTTTGAGATAATTAATTCTTTTATCCATAAATTCCCTCTTTCTTCTATGATATAGTGTATTTCATAACTTATTAGAATTTAAGTCGTCGTGACGCGTAACGCGTGACGCGTGACGTGTTTAATCCCTGCGCATCACGCATTACGCTTTACGCATTACGAGGTCATTATTTATGGATAGTTATGAAACTAACTATAAAATTCTACAGAAATTTTATAAATTCCTTTTTAGACGACTATATATACCAGAGAAAAAGTTATTTTTACATGGCAAAGAAATTTTTGAGAAAGTTCGTTATATGGAGGATATCGTCTTTATTTTGTCGAATATTTCAAAATAATATGGATATGAGAAAGTAAATTGTTATAAAGGGTTGTGCTTTATGTTTAGAGGATTTTCGGAAAAAGTAACCGAGAGTTAGATAGCGTAAAAGAATTAAAATTTCCAGTTTAAATTAACCCCAAAAACAATAAAATAAGTAATAAAAGTAATAAAGAATATGGGAAAAATGGAGAAATGTTCCTGTCAGGAAAAAATCCTTTCTGAAAAAGGCAATACTATCCCCTTGTAAATCAGTAGCAGAAAAATATTAAATTTATTTCATATAAACATATATCAGGAGTCAGTAATAATCATATTTTCCATAGCTTTATTAAATATCATATCTTTAGAAAAATCCTTTGTCTGTGTCCTTGTTAAAACTTTTCTATGTTCGATAATAGAAATAAGAAATAGCCTTATCAGCCTGTGAGCTCTGGATTTACATCTTGCCCTGTCCAGTGGGTAAGTAACTTTCTTAAACGAATTAGACCTTTCCGTGCCTGTTCTATCATTGAAAAACTCTTTATATCTATCAGAATCCCTTGTAATCTGCGGATAAAGTCTTGGATTATCTTTAGAAGAAATATATACAATAGGGCCCATAGTAGACTCAGGATTACAGAGAGCTTTATTCGGACATTTGTCAATATGTGCGACAAAATGATAATGGCCATCAGTTCTTGTAGGTCTTTTCACCGGACAGTTATAACAGTGTCTCATCTTCTTTTTATCATAACAATGATATCTCATTTCCAGACCTCCTTTACATACAGGTTTCCCATTTTTTGATATTCTCATTTCCTCCTGGTATGGATTTGCTTTTCCCCTGTTATTGAGAGGAATGGCAACGGGAATAGATTTTTGTAGAAAATACTGATAAATGCCCATTGCATCATGGCCTTTATCCAGGCCGACTCCTGTAATCTTAACATTGAAGTTATGCTCAATAAAAGTCTTCATCATTCTGTCAAAGGATTTAAGAGAAAGAGTATAATCAGACTCTGAAGCAGGGCCACAGGTAACAATAAGAGGAAGATTATGTCTGCCTGAAGTGTAACAGTATTGATATAATCTGTCACCGAAATAATATTCTTCATGATAAGAATCCCATCCCCAGTCTGCATCAGGGTCAGTATATAGTCTGTCACAGTTGCATTTCTTTATACCTTCTTTAAAACAGTTACAGGTAGGTTTACCATATCTGTTGGCTCCTGAAGGAAGACAGGAACCATCACCGACAATGTCCAGTCTGGAGAGGTCTCCCAGAAGGCCTGCTCTGGCCGAAGGTAGAATGGCAAGAACCATGAATATATCTTCCAGTCTTTTTTGTAAATCTTCCTGCCTTTTCTCCTTCTCACGGCTGATAAGTTCTTTGGAAAGTTTACCCGTTACAGTGTCATTGCCGGAGAAATCTTCTTCAGGTTTCTTCTTTTCTTCCTTCAGGTTTCTCCTGTGTCTTTTCTTATCAAGGTCACTCAGTTTATGCACATGTTTACACGGTTTTTCATAAGGGCCGTCCTGGAGTCTGTCAAGAAAGGAATAAAATGTTGCTACTCCAGGAGGATTACCGGGAGTAAACCCCGAGAGGATACAGAGAATTTCTTGCCTTTTTAATTGAGTTACCCATTTGGTAATACTTGCTTCATTTAATAATGTCATGAGCAATAAAGAACGGAGCATAGAAAGAGGCTCTCTACAGGGACGACCGCCGGATTTATTTCTATAGAGAGATTTAAGGAGCGGTGCCACAGGGTCAAGGTTCAGGGAAGTAATAGTAAAAATTTCTCTCAAATAAGACATTATTTTTTCGATTTCTGCAGGAGTTTTCACAGATCCTTCTAAATATTGTCTTACTTTTTTAATATATGTGGTGTGAACCACATACACCACCTCTTTTCTTAATAGATTTTTTGTATATTCTATAATACTAAAAAGAGGTGGATTTTTTTAGACGATTTTACTGAAAAGTTAAAATATATTGAAGGGTATAGTATAAAATAGTTTCCGAGAGGTATAATTGAAACTTTTTTAGAGGACTATATTTACAGAAAGTAGAATTTTTATTCCAGACCTGGAGATACGTTAGAGTTT
>JAKPQU010000347.1 GCA_029555925.1 Bacillota bacterium | reverse complement strand
ATTACGTTATTATGAACTTAAAAGACACCCTCCCTTAATCCCTCCCTCAAGGGAGGGAAATAAGACGTTATTCCATAAGGGTAATATTAATTTATAAAATCTTTTTTCTTAACTTAATGACATTGCGCGTAACGCGTGACGCGTCACGGGTTTAATCCCTGCGCATCACGCATTACACGTCACGCATTACGAGGTCATTATTTATGGATATTTATGAAAGTAACTACAAAATTATACCAAAAATTCATATAATTTTATAGTTACTTTATTTTCTATTTAAATCTGCTATAATTATATATCGTAATAAACTTAACGTACAGGAATCTCCATTTTTAATGTCGTAAAATAAAGCTTGAGATGGAAACTATGTAGTAGGCAACTACAATGATTAAGATGTGTGTCATTGCGAGGAGCGATAGCGAAGAAGCAATCCCGTCGGATTGGTTTCTATCAGTGGGATTGCTTCGCTTCACTCGCAATGACGAGGTTTACACATTAAAATCATCGTGGTTAACTACTAGTAGAAGCAATTTATCTACTGAGGTGAGAATAAATAATACATATATGCTCTCGTGACGCGTAACGCGTGACGCGTGACGGGACGAAAACTTTTATTACATACTTATGCTCAGGTCAGTAAATAATAATGGATGAATTTCGTGTCACGCATCACGCGTCACGTGTCACGACTTATAACATGTCTTTAATCTGTGACAATTGTAAATATGAAAATAGAGAAATATCGAAATTTTGCAGTAAGTGTGGCAAACCTTTACAGAGTAATCCTGTAACGCCCACTGTTATGGGGACTCTGAAGGTTGATACTCTTCTCGGATGCCGCTATAAGGTTCTTGCGCTGATAAAGTCAGGAGGTATGGGAGCTGTATATAAAACACTGGATGAAAAATCGAATTCTTTATGTGCGGTAAAGGAACTTCTTCCTCCGCCCAGTACGCCAGATGTACAGAAACAGGTTACTGAATGGTTTAAAAGAGAAGCCCTTATACTTTCCAGACTGGAACATCCCAGCATACCGAAGGTTTCCGATTATTTTGTTTATGGTGGCAGATATTATCTTGTAATGAATTTTATAGAAGGAGACGATCTTCTGAAAATACTCCTCAGAGATGGGAATCCCGGTCTTCCCGAGGATAGTGTTATAGAATGGGCAAAACAAATCCTTGAAGTACTCGATTACCTTCACAATCAGAATCCCCCTGTTATATACAGAGATTTGAAACCGGCTAATATTATGCTTCAGAAAGACGGCAGAGTAAAATTAATAGATTTTGGTATTGCAAGAACCCTTCAGCATGACAGCGATGGACCGAAAACTGTAATAGGAACAGCCGGATACTCTCCTTTAGAACAATACAGAGGTAAACCTGAGAAGAGATCTGATATATTTTCTCTTGGTGCTACAATGCATCATCTTCTTACAGGTATAGAACCGGAAACCCTGAACTTTACACCATTGAGAGAAGCTAATCCTTCCATATCTCCACGGCTTGAGAAAATTATTCTTAAAAGCCTTCAGAATAAAGTAGAAGATAGATACAGAAATGCCAGAGAAATGATTAAAGCTCTGGATTTTAAAGAGAATATTTCCAGCAAGGTTAAGGATATTATTTCAGACTGGAGAAACAAAGATAATGATAAAGAAAAAATATATCATAAAATATTAAGATATTTCAGAAAATATACTTAGTACCGTAACAGGTAAAAGGGTATCCATAAAAAGCTTCTGCCTGGCAGGCTCTGGAGAAGAAAAATTAGTTTTTTATATAGAATTAACGGAAGTTTGACAACTTTTGGTAAAAAAATGAGGTTTTCTTTTTAGAAAACCTCATTTTTATTAAAGTTTTATTTTTTTTAAAAAAAATTCCACGT
>JAKPQU010000346.1 GCA_029555925.1 Bacillota bacterium | reverse complement strand
AGGGTGGGTTATCTGTAAAAATCTAGCTAAAAGGAGTAACTCCGCATTCATCTCCCTCTAAGCCTTCAGCTATAGAGGGAGTATTCTGCGGTCTTTCCGATAAAGAAGATTTTCAATTTTATTGTGTTCAAAATGAGATTTTGCCTTTACTGAATTAATTTTCATCAATATAGTGTAAAAAAAGAATATCCGATATCCCTATGAGTTATAGGAGAAGATAAAAGTAATTGCCTATAACCGGAAAGTCCCCTCTATATTTGTATAATAACTTATACAAACTGTAATGATATGTTATAATATATCCAGAGGAGATATTCATGAAAAAGTTGAAATTATTTCTGGAAACGTCTGTGTGGAGTTACTATTATGCTGAAGATTCTCAGGACAAAATGGAATACACAAAAGTGTTTCTACAAATAGTAAAACTTGGAAATTACCATATTTATATCTCGAATTTTGTTTACGGAGAAATCAATGAGGCGAAAGATATAACCGTTTCCAGACTGACAGATTTAGTTGAAGAATACAACCCGACTGAGTTAGAAATAACATCAGAGGTATATAAACTGGCAAATAAATACATTAAAGCCGGCATACTTACCGGGAAATCTCATTCTGACGCTATGCACGCGGCTATAACGAGTGTTTATAATCTGGATGCTCTTATTACCTGGAACTGTAAACATTTAGCAAATATAGTTCGCAGAAATAAAATCAACAGCATTAATATTCGATATGGCTATAGACCGATTGATATATTTACTCCTATGGAGGTGATGTATTATGATGAAACCGAAGGAAGATAGGACAATGAAGGAATTATGGAGGATAAAAAGGAAATTGAGTAAGGAAATAGAGGGTAAGTCTTTCGAAGAACTTAAACGATGGTTGGACGAAGGGAAGAAATCCTGTAAAGAGAAAGCTCGTAAATTTAAGGAAACCGTAAATAAAACTTAAGGGCTATAAAAAACTTATTACCGCACCAGGTAAATTAATTACCATAAGAAGCAGAACGATTTAAAAGAGTAAATCTTTACCAGAGGATTTCCTGAAAAATTAAACCTATATACACCGGTTCATTCGATACTAAATATCCAAGTAAATCAATGTCTTTTGTGGGACGGAGAACATTCATTTTATAAACCAGAAATAATAATCCGCCTTTCAAAATAAATTTATCCCTGTAAATTGATTGAGATATTCTATACAGTAGCCTTTCTTGAAAATACTGAAGAAGAATTGAATTAAAATCACATTTTGTCTGTCTGGAAATATTTAACAGCCTTTCTCTAAAATACTACCAGTATAATACACTGGCAGTAATTTTTAGTCAATAATAAATGCTCTACCAGTTACACATAAGGCATGGCATGGTAAGATCTTCTTCATCCATAATATCTGCAAAGACTTCCGAAAGAGGCTTATTCGGGGCATTTTTCTTCTCTCTTTTTAAGGCTTCCTCGTAATCTGCTATTATCCTGTCTTTTCTTTTAAGAAGATCTGTAAGAGATTCCGTATCAGTCCATGTATAAATTCTTCCGTCACTGTGTTCTTTTTCGTATTTCACTGCTTCGGCGAAAAATTCAGGATGAACCTCTGCCAATTTAACCCATTCGTATTTTCTCTGGAAGAAACAGAAAAAACAGCCGGAACGGCTACGCCATTTATTCTATATGACATCTGATGCATAAGAGAGGCAGGCCAGCAGAGCTTCTCTTTTTAAACCGGGATAAGCTTCTAAAAGTTCCTCAAAAGTCATTCCTTCCGAAAGCTTTCTCAAAATTATTTCTACTGTTATTCTTGTTCCCTTTATGACAGGTTTACCGGTCATTATACCGGGATCTGCACTTATCCTGTCGATGTAATCCATAAAAAATTCCTTCCTCTTCTTCAGTAAGTCCTTTTAAGAAGGATATTCTTCTCAAAACCTCCCCTTGCTTTCCTCTTTTCCTCTTTCAAAGAAAGCAATTTCCCGAAATTACATCCTTTCCTTTCTGCTATTGCTTCTATAACTTCCATTATATCGGCAAGCTCCTCGACACTTCTGTTTTTATAATACTCATCAAGTTCTTCCTGAAGTTTCTTTTCCAGATACAGGAGAGCCTGTTCATCGGTAAGGATTTCCATATCGTATTTTGAACCGGATTTCTCTATTATTTCCGGTATCCTGTCTCTTACAATCTTATCATATTCTATCATAATACTGCCTCTTTCTAAAATCAACCTTCTTTAAAATAGTTTACCACATGAGCCGGTAAATCTGTATCCAGCCTCTCTTTATAATATTTTATCAGATCTTCTTCCATCTGTCTCATTACCTTTTTTATATCCCTTTCGTTCAGTTGTTTCCACAGAACATTATTAAAGGCTATTTCTGCCAGATCTTTGCAGTAATTCAAAAGTCTTCTCCTTTCAAACTTTTCAAAGGGATTTATGAGAAAGGATTTTTTCATTTTCCCCTTGTCTGTAAGATAATCATAATCATTATAAGGTGATTTCTCTGCTTCCACTTTTATATGATTGTTATAGAGATAAAGATAAAAAGCCATATAGGAATTAAGGACACTGTCTATATTTGCTATGCCTTTTTTATTCACATGCATGAGAAAAGACCGGAGAAAAACAATTTTAAAACTGAAGGTATAGACTCTGTCTTCCAGAAATTCGAAGAAATCTTCTTTTATTGTATCTATTCCTCTTTTTTTAAGCCCCAGTTCCTGTCTTATATGCTCTATATTATCTTTTTTAAAGAAATACAATTTCCTTCCGCCGGAAATCTGAAGAATCTTATCAGGTTTTATCTTCCCTTTTTTTATATAGTCAAGTAATGTATCATCTCCTGTCCATAATTCCCTGGCAAGTTCTACAGATGAAATCATATCTCCCGTTTTCTGCTCGAAAGTAAAAGGATCTATTTCTTCCAGTGATTTAATCCACAGGTTCAAATCCACATTCTGAATGAAATCAGGCTGAATCTTCATATTCTTCATAGTCTCAGGACAGCAGGCATAATCTCCCGGCCTGTAATGATTGAGGCCGAATACTGCGTGAATACTCCATGAAGGGTCCATATTCATAAAATTATCCACAAAATCAACAACGAGAAGGAAGTCCTTGTTATAAACCTCTTCTTTTTCCATCAGGGCAGATTTTATTCTCTCCATATCTACAGTTACTCCGTAAGAAGCCCGTCTTTCTGCAACCATCATGGAAGGTTTCTCTATTCTGTATTTCCTGACTCCTCTTCCAAGCTGCTGCATATAAAGCACTTTCGACATGGTAGGTCTCGCCATAAACAGGACAGATGTTACTGGAGAATCCCATCCTTCATTTAAAACAGAACAGGAAGTAAGGACATTTAAATTTCCATATTCATAATCTCTGAGAACTGAATCTCTCTGTTTTTTATTCATACTGCCATGAACTGTCTCTGCATTTATGCCGTTATCTCTCATGAGTCCCGCAATTCTCTGTGCATGAGGAACAGAAACGCAGAATATAACTGTTTTCCTCCCTGTTCCCTGGATATAATTCATATAGGTTTCCAGAATTATTCTGTCTCTGTCTTCCACGATAAGATTCTTTTCCAGGTCTTTTTTCGTATAATCATATCTGTTTATCCTGATTTTATCGAAACTTATATTTGTATTTACCCTTAAAGCTCTTATGGGAACAAGCTTTTTCTGTTCTATGGCAGTCTTTAAATCCAGGCTGTGGGCAATTCTTCCGAATATTTCTTCCAGATTCTGTCTGTCCATTCTGTCCGGTGTTGCGGTAAGGCCGAGTAAAAATTTTGGATCAAAATACTCTATAAGATATCTGTAAGTTCTTGCCGCTCCGTGATGGGCTTCGTCTATTATTATATAATCGAAATAATCTCTGGGAAAGTGCCGGATTTTTCCGATCATACTTTGAATGGTGGAGCAGTAAATTTTATCTGACGAATAACCTTCAGGCCAGTGTTTTTGGAACTGACTTTCCGCCTGGGAGATAAGTTCCACAGTATGGGCAATAAAGAGGGTTCTTCCTCCGAGTTTTGAGGCATCTTTTACAGCAATAACAGTTTTGCCTGTGCCAGTGGCCTGTGTTATAAGGGCGGCTTTCATTCCGAGAGTTCGGATTTCTTCAAGTGATTTCAGGGCTTCTTCCTGGTGTGACCATTCATCGATAAAACAGACAGGATTTTTCTCAAAGATCTCTTCTTTCCTGAAAAATTCCACATCTTTAAAGAGTTCTCTCAGAAACAGAACAACCTCTTCCCTCTGTTCCTGAAGCTGGCGTGTTGTCCAACGGAAAACCTTTATGCCTGAGGCTGCGATGAAATTCTGTCTCTTTATCTGTTTCAGATAGGCATCTTTTCCGGTAAAAAGGGGATTGTGAAAGGTTTCTCCGTTTACCTCGAAGGCAACAGGGCCGATGGATGTTTCCAGGTAATAATCTATATAGGCCAGGCTTTTGCCGTTCAGCTTTACGGGATACTGGAAGTTCAGATATTCTCTTTTATCAAATCCCAGAGCTTCTGCAAAGATCTCTTCGAATATGTCTTCTGCCGGGGTAGGATTCATTGTTCTTATAAAGTCTTTTTCCAGAGTGGTTATGTCATTTGGAAGTTGTATTATGTCTTCTGCGGAATATTCAGGTTCAAGAGTGCGGAATACTGTTGTGCCGGAGGCGAAGAGATGGTTTTGCCGGGAGAGTTCCTCTCCGTATTTTTCGAAGGGAATCTGGTCGGATTTTACCCACGAGTCGTCGGTATAGATGATATTTTGCATATTTCGTACCTTACTCCTATAAAAATAAAAAAATCTATCTTTATCATAATCAAATCTTCTGAAATTTTCATAACCGAAAAAATCATATAAAGCTTTTTGAGGATTCAATCTGTCATTACAATAATTACAGGATTCATTATGACAATTTTTGAGCCTGAGTGCACGAAGTATATCCGTAACGAGAGGCATTTCATGTAAAATCCAGGGAGGAATAATTGATTCTCCGTCCTGTGTAGATATAAGTGATAAAGCATAGGAAAGTTCTAAAGGATTCTTTAATATCATATCCTTAAGTCCGGTATTCTGACAGATTTTATAATTAAATTCCTGATTAATCAAACCTGTAAGATAATCATCTGTCAGCAAAGGACATGTATTTACTATACCGGGTAATTTAAAGAATCCACGGAATCCTTCTATATCATTGAGGAGTGAATGATAAATTATAGCTATGGAATGTGGTAACTCTTTAAATTTATTTATAAGATCATAAAATAGCTTTTCCACCAGTTTGGAATCTGAAAGAGGATTATTTATCGTCGAACTGTTTAATCTATAATCTTTAACAAGACTGTGATATGGCTTTTCACTGAATAATAGGGCAGATAAATATAACGTATCTATAATATGTTTATTAAAAAAATCATGATTAAATTGCAGTTTATGTAAAAATTTCAAGTCATGATTGATAATATTATGACCGCAGATAAAACCGGCATCCCTGGCAAAGAATTCAAATATTTTTACAGAGGAAGAATGAAAGGTTTCATCATTTAATACGGCACCTATATCCTGAATTTTTTCAGTTTTTTCATCTATTTCAAGATCAAAAAACAATACATTATTCATTATATTATTCAAACGCTTTCATTTGAGTAAAACTTTGTCTCTATGCCATAACAATGCGTCTTGATGAGGATAAAAACCTTCTGATAAAGGTAAGACAATTCGTTTATTTTTTAAATGTAAGAGATTAAAATTCTTTGTTTCTGCCCGGCCTATAGAAGAACTCAATAAAAGTTCATAATCATCACTTATAGAAAATAATCCTACGTCGAATGCCCAGTGATGAGTACGGCATAAGGAAAGACCATTACGTGGATCATCTGTACCATTCAACTGTTTCGGAACTATATGAGCAGCAGTCGTTTCATAAAGATTATTCAGACGAAATTTCATTTCGCATACGGCACATGTGAAATCATATTCCCTTAATATTATATTCCTGAATGCTCTATTTCGTTTAGGTAAGTTCACAGTATAAGAAGCTGTATCTTCTTTAACAAAAGGTCGAAATTCATTGGTAATCTGTGAATAAAGTAAAACCTCGTGTCTTGTTTCTTCTTCAGGTATTAAAGATGTAAGTTTTTCCAGAGAATTTATATCAACACTTGCAACTATAAAGACATCGTCTTTAGCATCATATCCGTTAATTAATCCAAGTCCTAACACTCTATAAGTGGAACCATATTTTCTATCTCTTTTATCTGTTAACTGCATAAACACGGCAAGTGGGACATTATCGTCCATACATTTAATTAAAGCACGGTTATCTGAATGTTCCTGACCACCTGAACGGGGAGAATACTTCATAACCCATCTTCCGTCTTCCAGAAAATTGACTCTGTCTTTGTGCTCATAAGGACTATTAAGTTTCATTACAATAGAAAGAGCATATTCACTCCATACAGGTTTATAAATTCCTGTAATAAGATTATGAAAACGAACGATACGCGGGATAATGTCTTTTGTATTTTTTATAAATGAAGATTTTACTCTTCTGCCTGTATATCTGGCAATTTCAATAAGAATATTTTTACGTAAATTACTCGACATAAAAGTCTCTCATTTCAATTGTTATTTTGTTACATACAATTTATTTCGGAAAATTTACTTATAAATTCCTTTATTTCCCTCACACATTTATCTAGGTTACCTACAATCTCAGAACCTGTATATCTCAAAACCTTATACCCAAGGAATTGCAGCGCTCTGTCCTGATTTCTATCTTTTATAACACTTTCTTTATTGTAATGATACTTAAATCCATCACAATAAATGGCAATTTTTCCTGACTCTATATAAAAATCGGTAACAGTCAATAAAGTTCCGTCAGTATAGATTTCATACTGTTTCTTAATATTTATATTATTTCGTATCAATGCTTCACCTAATTTTACTTCAATATCAGAACCATAGGCATCTTCATGCGGGATGGAATATTTATTGGAACTCTTCTTTTTTCTGTATTTTTTACTTGCCCCTTGCTGGTATTTATAGTCCCTTAAGATAGAAAAATTTATTTAATTCATCAACTGCAAGTTGTGTCATCTTTATTGGAATTCTAAATTCTTCTTTTAATCTGGACTTTTGCAATTCTTCTATATTTTTCATCAAACCATACCGGTATTTCTAAATTCTTTCATAAGTTTATCTGAAGATTGTCTGAAGTTTAGCTAAAGTCAAATAGATACAAATCCTTATTTTATCGACATATCCGATTGAAGTTTAACTAAAATTTTACTATAAATTATCTATTGCAACATTATCATTATTAATATAAGTACCTTCTTCCTGTATAGCAGAATCACGTAATATCTGTTTACCTATGGCTTTTTCAATCCTCTGTAAGATTCTCTCTTTACGGTCTTTAAAGAATTCTTCAAAATTATCATTATACAGATGAGAAATATCCAGAACATGAGTCTGCAGTATATCATTAAACTTCTGGTCATCTACCCCTGCATGTTTTTTAATACGTTCCAGATATTTACTTGGTGCATCTCCACTTACGACTCTATTTGTTCGTCCTGAAAGTGGAGTTTTATTGATAATACAATCATAATCGTCTTTATTTTTACTATTCTTGATACACCAGGCAACAGGAAATATATGATGAATATCTATCTCCTCAGAGTAATAATTACTAAAGTCAATTGTTGTAGCTGATAACCAGTCTTTTGTTCCATCATCAAGAAGAAGAGCATAAATTCCTTTATATGCAGCGCTGTTTCGTGTTCTCAATGTATGGAGTCTGGATGGTGCAAAGTTTGCGTCATAAATTGTATTTGGTTCTTTACCATTATTAAGAATAAAATCAATAACCTGTGGTAAATCAAGAGCATAACGAGTCTCATTGGCAGAACCATAGAGTTCACCAAAAACTCCGCACCAATACCATCTCATAAATTTATCTTTATTACCAATATTATCAATTTCATCTCCAAGAACAGAAAGAATTGCTGCCATAGGAATCATTTGCGTGGTATAAGGAATATCCCGTGCTTTATAAATATGGTTATTAACAAGTAGTTTCGCAGCTTTAATAAAACCATTCACTGCCGAATCTCTATATTTTATATAATTTTCAAGAGATAAATTAAGCATATCTTTTCTTTTACAGCTCACAGCAGATCCATCCTCAAAATTCGGATTTGATTTTATCTTTTCTAATCTATTATAATATGTGGATAACAATGTAACAGTTTGAATGAGATCTGTATTTTTAGTTTTCTGTAAAACATCATATTGATTAAACTTTTGTAGGATCTCCTGCCAATCCTGTTTCAAATCAAATTCATCAGAAGCATACGTGGCAGTTAGTAACTCAAAAACTGTTAAAGAGACTCCGCCAGTATTTACTTTCTCAAAGACCTGGCAAACAGCTTCTTTAGAGTTTTCTTTTTTCATATCAATTACCGGGAGCATATAATGATTAAAACTATTAACTATTTTATCTTCAAAAGAATCCCAAAATATAGATTTTTCACTATCATGTTTCCAATATTCATTGAATTTTCTTCTCCATGTGCTATACTCATCAATCATACATACTGGATACATCAAATTCTTATACTCATATTCTTCTTTTGATAAATCAAGAACTATATCTCTTCCAATATTTTTAGTAATTTGCTTATTTTCATTAAGAGAAATAATAGCTTCCTCAAGATCATAGTTATTATCCATTGCTTTTTGCATATCAATATAATACCATCTCTTTATTTCATATCCCTTATCATTACGGGTGGTAACAATTTCATTTGTAATAATAGCCTGATAAAGAGATGTAATACGCTGCTGTCCATCAAGTATAAGTCTTTCAGGTTTAACTCCAGAATTTAGTTTCACTCCTTCTACATATTTTGTTTTAAATTTAACACTATTGTTTCCAGTTTCAAGAAGCATAATTGCTCCAATAGGAAAAGATTTGGCAACACTGGCTAAAATACCCCTTATTCTGTTATCATCCCATACCCATCCTCTCTGAAAATCAGGCAATTGTATTTTTCCACAATGTACATCTTTTAATAATTCATATAAACCTCTTTTAGTTGAGTCAAACGATTCCATATTTGATTTCTCCTTTTATTTATTCTTAATCTAAATTACTTATAACCAGTATGAACCACTCCAACCTCTACCGGCCACGGCTCAAGAGTCGTAACCTTCATATCCCACCCGACTGTAAATAAAAGAGGGCCTTCCGTATATAAAATGGCTTTTTCCTGATTTTCATTCGATTTGAAATTTTTAATCTGCCAGAGCTTTTCAATGGTTATTTTTTTCATGATAATCTCAAATACCTGATGTGAAAACACCTTTCTTCAGATCTATTAACATCAATATTATCATTTCCCTGTGTCATAGACTGTCACAGGAATAAATTTTTCTATATATAAAAATCAAACAAAACAAGTATATATTTTATATAAAATCTACAGGTAATATAAAAAAAACATTATTTAACCAGAACATAGGCTATTTTATTATAAACAAAAAAAATGCAAAGTCAAATTACACGTAAAAGATTACTAAAACTGAAAAAATTCACTCTGAGTAAGCACAAAAAGATAACAAATCCAGTAAATAAGCCAGTGCCGTTTTTTTGTACTTTGTCTTTCAAAAAAGAACTACAGGAAAAGAAAAAAGAGAAAAATTCCCTGAAATAAAAGGGGTTATTCTATTAGAAAAAATTCTTTCCCATAATTCTGATTTTTTATAACGGAAGGCACATTTATATTATAAAAGAAGAAGACCGACAAAAGGTGCCGGCGGGGAAATTTTTATAGATTTATTATTTTTTTCTCATATATTTGTCATAATTAACAAATCAAATCTGATGGTTTTATGTTATAATAAATATGTAATTTGGCCTGTAAAGAGGTGGACAAATGTACCGGGTTTATATAGAAACAACTATACCGAGTTATCTACTCTCAAAACCTAACAGGGATATAATACTATTAACCCATCAGGAAATAACAAAAATATGGTGGGAAACTCAGAAAAGCAATTATGAACTCTATATCTCTGAATATGTTATACAGGAAATTATAAGAGGTGATAGTTCGTTATCTAAAAAAAGAGTGGAAATACTTAATGACATGACAATACTGGAACATAACAATTTCATTGAAAATCTTGTCCGGACATATCTGGAAAATCTTAATTTCCCTGTAAAAGCAATAATTGATTTATTTCATATAGCATGTTCGGTATATTATGAAATGGATTATCTTCTGACCTGGAACTGTAAACACCTTGCCAATGCGCATTTTAAAAGTAAATTATTAAAATTTAACAATACTTCAGGATTAAAAACTCCTGAAATATGCACTCCTGAACAATTAATTATGGAGGTGTGAATAATGTTAGACGATATAATAGTAGAAGAAGTAAGAACCGTCAGAGAAAAACTGGCAGAAGAATATGATTGCGATATTCATAAAATCGGGCTTATGATAAAAGAGACAGAAGAGGAACATAAAAAAGAAGGATGGAAGGTTGCAAATAAAAAAGATTTACTTGCTGAAACAGCAAAATTATAATATACACAGCCATTTTCAGTTTTTATTGGTTCTATTTACTGTTTTATTCTATCACAAAAAATTCTTTCTCATAATCCTGAAAATCTTTTATCATGAAAACGGCCTTAACCGGTTCGGTCACAACGAAAAATGAGAAGCTGTTCCTCCCGTCACGCGTTACGCGCAATGTCATTAAGTTAAGAAAAAAGATTTTATAAATTAATATTACCCTTATGGAATAACGTCTTATTTCCCTCCCTTGAGGGAGGGATTAAGGGAGGGTGTCTTTTAAGTTCATAATAACGTAAT
>JAKPQU010000074.1 GCA_029555925.1 Bacillota bacterium | reverse complement strand
CGGAGAAAAAAATATCACGGCAGCACAGGTATATTTTATTGAATTATAATGTAAAGTAGCATGATATAAGCTGTAACTGTTATAAACGTTCCAGTTTAGATTTTTTTCGGAGGAGCATCAGGCAGGCAGACAGTATTTACCTGTTATTCAAATTATTCAGTTTAATTAAAGCAATTTGGTATAAAGCTTGATTTACAGCATTAAAAATGAAAATCCCTGAAATGTACAGGATTTTATAAAAAACTGGAAACTCCATATTTTTTTCCTTTACTTTATTGATAGTTACGTGATATATATAGATGAGAAAATACTACAACTATTAAAGGGGATTATAAAAATGTCAAAGCCTTTTAAAGATAAAAAGCCTGAATTAAATTTAGATGATTTACTGGCAGAAATATCTGCCATAGATACAAAGAAAAAAACAGAGAAAACTATACCTCCCGGCAGGGAAAAATCTTTTCCTGCCGGGACAGATGAGAAACCTCATTCTGCCGGAATGGCAAAAATCAACATAGAAAATCCGGCAGATCCGGAGGAATTCAACAAGTCCTTCGACAGAGAACTGGATGATGATTTTACATCAAGAGCTATAGAAATGGCAGGGAAACCCAACATGCCGGCACCGCCCGAAATGCCTGAGATTCCTTACTTCCCTACCATAGGAGATATTGAAAATTTTCTGGAACAAAAAGTGCCGAAGGTACCAAATCATTTCACTATTGAAGTGCCGCCGGAATTTGAAGAAATAGTTCCGCCCGAACCTCTCGGTGCTCCTCCTCCCCCGCCGGTACCGCCGGAAGGGATCAGGTAGTGAACAGTGACCAGTGAGCAGTAACCAGTGACAGTGACCTTACATAATGAGGCATATGTCACTTATAAAACGAAAGGAGTAAATGATAATCCAATATGTTTAACAAATGTCCGTTCAATCAGGGGCCATGTAATAATGAATGTGCCCTTTACGCAGAAGGTATTAACAAATGCACCTTTGTAGGTATTGCTATGTTGCTCGAAGATCTTCAAAAAATCGGAGTCGTTCTTTATGAAAGGGCTCTCAGGGAAAAGGTAATGGAAGAAGACAGGGAAGCAAAAAATGAACAGGATAAATGAAATAAAGCTGTGTAACGTATTACGCATTACGGGTTACTAAAAAAATCCGGAGTAAAAAAATGGATTTACTTAACAGTTTAAGGGTTTTAGGGAAAAAACTTCTTAAAGATGAAGTTTACGAAAGAATCAAAATAGAAAAAGCCCTGAATAAAAATCTCATACAACTGAGGATAATAAAAAACAAAAGTGCCTCCAGAAACATATCCGGGACAGAAAACGTAAAGGAACTTTTTCTGGAAGCTCTCAACCTTTATATAGAAGGCATAGGAGATTTTGTTGCCTTTTTAAAAGACAACAACAAAGACCATATATCGGAAGGTCTTTTTAAAGCAGAAGAAGCAGACGATATACTCGCAAGTATAGAAGAATTAATTTTACGGAATAAAGAAAGATTTTCTGACATAAGTGTATCCTGATATCCTTCCGTGACGGGTTACGCGTCACCTGTCACGATATCAATGAAAGGCTTCACAAATGGATATAAAGCAGGTATCACTGTCTCCTTATTTCTCCGGCAGAGAAATAAGAAAAGCCAGGGTAAATAAATTAATAAATACTGAAATAGAACGAACCGGTAAGATTGGTTCTATGACAGTAGAAGATCAAAAAAAACTGAACAGTTATTATAATGACGTACTGTCTGATATATATAATATAAGAAATAATCATTCTCTCAACGGGATAGGAGGACTTTCGGAAGAAAAAACCATAGACGCAGATCTTCATGACAGGGGGAAAAGAGAAAAATCCATAAAAGAAACATACAGAGATAGAAATGGTATAGAGAATACAAGAAGAATATGGAAAGACGGAACGATAGAAAAGGAAAAACAGATAAATGACAGAGAAAGATTAAATATTGTAAAATGGCCCGGCGGAGTCACGGAGTGTAACAGGGATTTTTCGGCATCATCTCAAAAAACCTCTCAGAAATGGATAAAAGATTTCTTTGACAGACATGCTGCTATTGCCGATACATCTTTTATGATGGCCGGTTCTGTTCAGGACGGAGGGAAAACATTTCAGCTTCCAGGATTTACAGATTTCGAAAAGCAACTTGATACATCCGTATCAGGCAGTGAAAAAATAAATGAAAAGAGAATTTCCTGGGAAAAAGATTCAATAAAACAGAGACAGAGAACATGTTCCAACAATCTGGTTGAGACACTTACAAACTGGGAGAAGGCAGGTATAAAAGAAAAAAATATTTCCGACCTGTCAGGAGATTTTTCTTTTTCCCGTATAATACAGAATGATTCTATAGAAACCATTAAGAGTCACTATAAAGACATTTCTATGGAGAAAAACACAGATTACAATACAGGTTCTATGGTTTATAAGTATAAAAAAGGTAATAATTATTTAGAGCATGTATCAATCGCCTCTGAAGAAGGTAAAAGGTTGAATTATACCAGGATAACGGACAGTCTGAGAGGTATCAGAAAAAGTGCCGTCACTTCTCCCGACATGAGGCTTGTAAAATTGGAAGAATCTTTCAGTAAAAAGAAAGCTTCCATTGTTGATTTCCCTGAAAAAAATATGGAAATCAATTATAATGCTCCCGGCCTTGAGAGGAATACCATAATAGAAAAAAACGGTGCCGGTAAAGATATTTCACAGATCTATGGTAAAGGCACTACCGAGATATCCTGGCTCTCTGACAGAGAAGTTCTCAGATATGAAAAAACCTCTCCTGACGGACTGTCCAATAAATGCTATTTCTATAAAAATAATGCAGTAAGAAATATAATAAATCATCCCAGTGGTAACTCCTGTGACATGCTGGAATTACCTGAGAATATTATTAAAAGGAATGTAACTTATAAAAACGGTGTAAGAGAGTCCACGACCTGGTTTGACACGGGAGAGCAGAGAAAAACCGTCCGTTATCCTGACAATACTCTTCTTTCAGATGTTCTCTACGGTCAGAATATGCAGAAACAGGGAATAAAATTCTCTGACGGCACATGTTATCTATTTAAAAACTGGGGTAATGGCATAACACAGCAGTGTTTTTGCTGGCCTCAGAGCAAAATGGCCCATCTGTCTACGGAGTTTGAATATGATGGATTATATGAAGATAAAACCATCTATCGTGACGGTTCATACAGGAGAGATATAAGAGGTAAAGACTGGCAAAAAAGCATGAATTTCTCAAAAGATCCCCTGCTTGAACGTATATATGAAAGCAGTCTGCAGGAAATACTATCTTCTCCACTGCTGGGTATGAAACTGAGAGAAAATCCTTTTCATAATCCTTTTTTAACGTTAGACCCGCAGTTATGGGCCCATGCAATACTCAAATACGGCGGTGCAGGCAATATGAAGTATACACCTGAAATAATAGATAATATACAGAAATTGCCATATATAAAGATGAATTTCAATATTTCTTTTCAGGAGGGACAGACATAATGGGCGAAATAGACAGAGAAAGGAAACAGAGCACTGCCATTATTTCCGGGGAAAAAAATCAATACAATATAGCTTATTATATGCCTCCAAACCAGGCAATGGAAGCTTTTGACAGACATTATACGGTAAAACTTCCTCCCGGCAAATCAGAGTTACCTCCCGGAGAAGCAACAGAGGAAGACAGAGAAAATGCTCCTCTCCTGTCTGATCACAGAGAACTTTCCATGCCTTCCGACATAATGGATCTCAGTGTTGAAGCACTTGCCTATCTTGATAACAATCAATACAAACTCTCTTATTACATCAAACTGAAGGAATATTACAGAGAAAAACAGGAATTTCAGGAAAGAGGAGACAAAAATGCCTCTCACGAGGCAGACGATCCTCTTCGTCTTTACTCAAAGGAAAAAGCTAAAATAACTGCAAAATCTCTGAGTGAAATGGATGGCCATAAAAAAAACATGTCCTATTATGTAGAGTTAGAAGATTACTATAAAAATAAAGACAAAATGCTCTACTATGATGCAGGAGGCAGGGATGCTTTTAAAGATGTGTTACCGTTTCAGGCCACAGAATCAGTAGATTTAAGTGCAAAGGCTATGAGCGAACTGGATGGGAAACAGCACAAACTGTCCTATTATGAAAAACTCAGAAAATATCAGTCCGAAAGAGCAGAATATGAAAGAAAACTTCTTTTATATGAACTGGGTCAGACCGATATATTTGAAAAAAAAGATGAAGATACTCCGGTGCAGGATAAATACGCACTGAGTCCGGAAGCCCTCTGTCACATAGATGGTCAGCAGCATAAATTTTCTTATTATGAAAAACTCAGTAATTATTACGATGAAATACAGGGCTACAATAAAAAACTGGAAGAACATAATTTTACCGATCCCTTCAATGCGAGTATAAACTCCCTCATGTCAGAAGAAAAAGACCGTGTCACATTGAGTGCGAAAGCTCTGAGTGAACTCGATGGTAAAAAACATAAAATGTCCTATTATAAAAAACTTGCCGCATATAACAGAGAGATGGAAGCATACGAAAGAAAGACTGAATTTTATAACAGTGCTGACGGGGATATTTTCGAGAGGAAAGATGAAGCGAAAGATCTTGTTTCCATAGAGCCTCAAAAAGAAGAAGAGCAGATTGCCGTAAAGGATGTAGTTACAATCGGGTCAGGCAATGGAGCGTTCTGGACACCTGACCTTAATGATATGATATGTGCCCTTAAAGGTAAGCTTTCTCCGCATTTTATAGATAATGTGTTTGAAACAATGCAGAAGGTAGATGAAACATTTGCCTCTTCTATAAACAGACTTCCTCTTGTTAAAATATATCTTAACTGTTCTACGGAACTTGTTTCCGGAGAAGAGTTACGCGAGAAGTTACGCGTAACGGGTAAGGCGTGACGGGTAGTTCGCCTCTACAACTCCCTGGTCGTCACTGTTCACTGGTCACTGGTCACTGATAACTGCTCACTGCTCACTTCTTCCCTGTGGTAAGCAAAAGCATTATGGTTGTGTATTGACTCGGAGGCTTCACATTCCACGTCAAATCGGCATAATCTCTTATCCTGTCGCAGGATCGTCACAATATCCCTTACAACATCTTCAACAAATTTAGGATTTTCATAGGCACTTTCGGTAATATATTTTTCATCATTCCTCTTCAGAATGGGGAACAGTTCGGAACTGCCGGTTTTTTCAATATTTGATATGAGTTCTTCAATCCATATAAATTCTTCCGGTCTGTATTCGATATTTACCTTTACAATGGCCCGCTGATTATGAGCGCCATATTGAGAAATCTCTTTACTGCAGGGGCACACTGTCGTAACAGGTACTTCCACTCCCAGAATAAAGCGGAAAGAATCTTTATCATAAAACCCCCTGAATTCACAGAAATAATCCAGAAATCCTTTCAACTGGCTTTTTGGGGCAGGTTTTTCTATAAAATATCTGAATCTTACAGAAATCTCCGTTCTGGAAGCATTCAGTTTATTTAAAACCTCTTCAAGAATCATTTTTATTTCCCTGCTTGACATCTTTTCTTTACTCCATGTCTGGAGGACTTCCATAAAGCGGCTCATATGAGTGCCCCGGACATCTTTTGAAAGATCGGCACAGAGGGATATTTCTGCAGTAACTGTCTGATAAGTTCCGGATCTTTCCAGAATCTGAAGGGGAATATGAACCTTTTTTACTCCTGCTCTCTGAATGTTTATATCTCTGTCGTCCTGCTGGTTTTGAACATCTAACAAAATAACTAACTCCTTTTTTCGTAATGCGTAATGCGTAATGCGTGACGCGTGACGCGTGACTGGTGGTTTCGTAATGCGTAATGCATATTTTGACCGGTACCGGGCGACCACAGGGGGTCGCCCCTACTTTTCACGACTCACTCTTAACCATTAAAAATATTAATTGCTTACCTCGGTAATCATTTGCTGACAGATACTTCTTCTTTGCCTTCTTTCATAAGTTTTTTTAATTTCAGTCTGCTTGTCCTTGAGGTTACGCAGATAAAATCTTTTCTGAGCAGCAGTTTCAATAAATCACTGTTAACAGATTGCTGTTTATCAAGCATTTCTTCAAAGGTCATCTCAGATTCTATGAGATCTTCAAAAAGCTTCTGTGTTTGTTTACCTGTAGCCTTTTCTACCAGATAATCTTTATATATTAGTGAAGTTCCTATTATGACAATAATAGCCATCATCAACCAGAATACTCCATGAGAAATTTCTATTGTTATATTGAGAGGTTCTTTCAGCGATTCCAGCAGAAGTTTGGTTCCTACAAAAAATACCAGTTGATAGGCAAGATCTTCTGTGCGGGGAAATCTTTCCAGAATATTTACAAAGAGATTGGCAAGCAATCTCATGCCTATGATACCCAGAATGCCTCCAATCCATATAATACTTACTTTATTCGTCATAGCCACTGCCGTAGTTATACTGTCTATAGAAAATACTATATCAGTCATTTCAACAAGAAAAACTATATACCAGAAATTCATGTTCGCTCTCCGAGTGACTTTTCCATCTTCCTTTCCTGCCCCGGAACCGAACATATACATATGCTTCATAGATAAATATACAAGATAAGCTCCGCCGGCAAGTTTAAAGTACCACCATTTCATAATATATGTAGCAAAAATTACTGCAAGAAGTCTGAAAGTAAAAGCTCCCCACATGCCCCATGTAAGAGCCCTTCTGCGGGTCTTACCGGGAAGATCTTTTACCATTACTGCAAGGACGAGAGCATTGTCTACCGAAAGAATACCTTCAAGCAGAGCAAGTGTGAGAACAGTAAGCAGATCAAAGCCATCGAAACTTTTTATTTCTCCTACGAGGATCTGTAATTCATGATAAACAAACAATATGAAAACCTCCTTAATTTTTATACGTCATACTCTGCAATCGTAACTGTATGGCCGGATACAGGAAAGGAAATACAGGAGATTAAAGGGGGAGGTCTTATAAATACAATCCTGAGACATATAAAAGTATTGACAAATTCATTTTTAACATTTTGAACCAGATTATGGGAAACAATATTTATATTGAATAATACATTTACACTGTTTAATAAATACCGGATCAATAAAATCTTTCTGACTGTGAGATTTAAGTTCATGTGATTATGCCCGGGATGTTTATGAAAATGTCTGTTCACTTCCATATCATAGAAGGATAAGCACAGTAAAGGCAGGAGTAAAAATATTATAATAATTACGCTGAAAAATTTCTTTCCCATAACTGAATATTTCTAAACTTATTCTAAATTCCCTGCCCGGATCTGAGACAAAAAATAATACTTTACTTTTTGTAAATTGACGTGATATTAATAGGGGGTACTACGACTAAAAAATGGGTATTTCCTAAAAAACTGGGGGGAACGATCATGATAAAAACAGATAATGTTTATAATCCTATAAATCTCAGACCTGCATTAAGCCAGCAGCAGGTTCAGCAAAAGACGGAAGACCTTTCAAAAAATAAGCTTGAAGAAAAAAGCGGGAACCATGATGGAGATAAAAAAGAAAAGGAAGTAGAGAAAAAACACTTCAGGCATCATGAAACACATAAAAAAGACATCGGGAAGGAGGGATCCAAGAAAGGGCAGGTAAAGTCAAAAGGAACAGAGGATAATAAGAAAAACAAAGAAAAAACCGTGGCAGGAAAAGAAAAGAAGACCTGTGCAGATAGAGGGGTAAGTAAAAAAACTGCGGAATCCGCGCCAGAACAGTCAGAAAAGAGTGGAGAAAAAAGAGCAAAAGGCCAGAACACCATTTTGTCAAAAGGAACTCTGGTTAATTTACGTACTACCTTTAAAGAATTAAAAAAAGAACTGGCATCCCTTGCAGGTCAGGGAACAAACCAGACAAAAACACTGGATCTGAAAGAACTTCTCCTGAAAACAGCCACTGCTGCTCCTGCATCATCAGACCCTGCTATGAGCTATCCTGTTACAAGGGAACAAAGGGTACTCGCAAACCTTGTTACAGGAGATATAAAAGCTCTTATAAACCCTGATAAACCTGAGAAAGACCCCACTAAAAATGACAGTTTTCCCATGGAAGAAGAAATAAAAGGACAGGGTAAGTCCGGCACGCCGGAAAGAGCAGGTAAAAAAAGTAAAAATTATAAAGATGATGGGAGAGAAAATAAAATAAATTATTTCTTTAATCCCCTTATACCCCGTGAAGATAATAAAGAAAAACTACTGGAATATCTTAAAAATAAAAATCAAAAAAGAGAAGAAGCATTAAAAACTCTCCCCAGTATGATACCACCCTCAGGAGAAAGAAAAACTAAAGAACTTGATCCTTCAATGATTGAATCTGACCTTACAAGAAGAGATTTCATGCAGAATAAATCTGAAACTCCTTTTGGAAATATTTACAGAAATTATATTCAGGGAGCAGGACTTTATCAGACTCAGAGTGAGAGTCAGATGGATCTCCAGCAAGCAGGTTTATATCAAGAAAAATCAATTGACACCATGACAGGAAAGACAGATATAAATTTTCCGAATTACAGGCAAATCCAGGGGATAAAAACTGCAGGCACTCAGGAAGGAACAGGGACATCTTTACAGGTAACATCAAAAAACTATAAAGAGATGGCAAAATCTATGCCCCCTGCCGAAGTAGAGCAAAAACTGAAAAAAACAAAAGAGAACCTTGAGGATTTATACCATTTTAACAAAGGAAACTGGTATGAAATCAGTGACGAATCTAAAAAAGCTTTACAGACAGAATGGGAAAAAGATATAAGATTTAATAAAGGTGCCATGGACAGACTGGAAAAGAAAATTTCGCCGGAAAATCTGACAACAATGAAAGAGCTTGCAGATGCAAGGAAAGACAGTGGCTATTCAAAAGAAGAAATAGGGAAAATACTTTCAGAAAAAGGCTTTAAAAAAGAAGATATTGACACGATTACAGATATTGCCTACAAAGAAACTTACAAAAACAAACTCTCCATTATAAATTCTACAGACAGATTATACCGCCATGGAACACTGGAAAACAGATTAAATGAAAAAGAACTTGAACTGGTAACGAAAAGTTCAAAGGAAATTACTTCAAAAGGCATGGCAGATGAAGTTGCAAAACTTCAGCAGGAAAAAAATGATCCAACGCTGAGTGAAGAGAAGAAAAAGTCTCTTGAAGCACAGTATAAAAAAGCAGAAGAAAAACTGGCATATATACAGGATAATGAAAAAAAAGTTCAGGCAGGCATTACAAATAAAGAACAGGAATATATAAGACTCAGGCAGGCAGACAGTAAGAACAAAGGAGTCAATACGGCAGAAATACCTGCAACACTTCTGGAAAGCGCAAAACAGAAATACAGAGAAGCCAATAACGGTCAAGAACCGTCGTCACAGTACATTGAAGATTTAAAGAAGAAATACAGCATGGTAGATTCTATGTATGTAGCAGATGTGGGGTCAGATAAAAACAAAACGGAAGATATATACAGAAGCCAGGAAGTAAAACTGAACATAGCTATAGATTCCAGAATAGAAGATCTGGAAAGATTTCAGATGAGCGGTAAGGCTATAAATAAGAATGATCCAGCAAATGCAGTAAATGACATTAAAAATGTTTCTGCAACTTATATGGATGAGTCAAGGAAAAACTGCGAAAAAGACGCAAAAGAAGCTCTTGTGGCAAGAGAAAGCCTCGATAAAGTAAAGAGTGAGATCAATGAATTAAAGCAGAAAGGCGCAAATGATCCTGCCAGCAAACAGAAACTTGCAGAACTTGAAGCACAGCAGAGTAAACTGGAACAGACCTGTACCACTGCTGAAGCGAAGGCGAAACAGAGCTATGACAGTATGATGGCACAACTGCCAGAAAGCCAGAAGGAAGAACTTCGTAAAAAGGAAGAAGCTCTCGCAAAATCTTCACAGGAACTTTATAAATTAAATAGTGAAGGTAAGAAGAAAGAAACAGACGAGTATAATAACTACATGATCGATGCAAAGCTCAAATATACCGAGCTGACTGATAAACTTGCCTCGCTGGACAAGAATTCAGAAGAATATAAGAAAACCAGTCTTGAACTGGATAGTTTCAAAAAGGAAATGGACGGACGAGTCCAGGCTCACAACGATTTTGAGGATAGTTTCTATAAAAAAGAACAGGAAGTTATAGGACTCAGAAAAGAACTGGACGGAAAAAGAAAAGAATACGGAGTCGGTCTGAATTTAGTCGATCTCCAGGAATCTTATAAAGTAAATGATAAAACCCTTGAAGGTCTCAAAGGACAGTTAACGGACAGTAATAAATTTAAAGCAGACGATAAGATAAAATTCGTAGAATCATTGAAAAATAATGATTTTTCAAAGGAAAGTCTCACAAATATTCTGAAAGAAAAAGGATTCAGTGATAATGAAATAGAGCTTATCTCTAAAAATTCCAATCCCTCTACCTATGCTTCAGAAAAAAAGGCAGAGGCGGTTAAAGGTATGTATACAGGCATGGTGCCTCCCGGAACCAGTTCCTTTGAAGACATCATGGCAGAGGCAAAGGTAACCAAGGAACTGGCGAATTCCAAAATAGCCTGGACAGAACTGGAAGACGCCAAAAAAATAGGAACAACAATAACAGTCACATCAGACATAACCGCTATGGGCGGAGAGAGCAATAACGTAAAAGGATTTGCACAGGGGACAAAAATAGTACTGGCTAAAGATGCTCCGGCAGGAACTGTAATTCATGAGACAGGCCATATAATGGAAAACTATGGCATTATGGATGTAGATTACAAAGTACAGCAGTTATATAACAACAAAAAAGAAACAGGCGGAGATTTTGCTACAGCCTATTCGGCTGAGAACAAAAAAGAATATTTTTCGGAAGGTTTAAAGCTATACAGTACTCCCGAAGGGAAGCAAATTCTGGAAACAAAAGACAGAGAACTCTATAGCATGTTACAGAATCTTGAGAAACAGGGGAAACTGAGTGAAGCAAAAGATATTCTGGAGCAGGCAGGGAAAGCCAAAGACAATGTAGGTACCATTCTGGGGCAGACAGGAGACGGAACACAGCCAGCAACAGATACCCTTGCAGACAAACTATCCAAAGTATCTATCTGGCAGCTAAATCAGGAAAACTCTTCAGGTCTGTTAAATAAGCTGGACAGCATGAAAAGTGAATTGAAATTAAGTGATGAAGAATATAGCTCCATAAAACGTTCACTCGAGAAGGATAAAGTAATCTCAGAAGAAAGTTTAAATAAATTAGGACTGAAACAGGAAGAAATAGATACACTTAAAAACAATTCTAAGAAAATGGATCTTACAAACAATATCTTTACAGCAGGGCTCCTGAACGAGTTGAAAGAAGGGCCTAAAAAAGAAAGAGAAGAGGCAATAAATAATTATGATACTGTAAAGAAATTTGAAGAATTGCAGAAAAAAAATCCGGAACTCTACAATTATCTTTCAGACAAAAAGGATATAACCGAAGATACGTTAAAGAATAATCTGGCTCAGGGTAAAGAAGCATATGGAAGTACAAAATTATTCGAATATATGAAGAGTCTGGAAGAAAAGAATAAAGAAAAGCCGAAAGAAAGCACATTGAAAGATGATCTCACAAATGGTATGAAATCATACTATGATGCAGATCCGAAGAAAAAGGAAGAATTAAAACAGAATAATCCTAAATTATATGCCTATGTGGAAGAACTGGAGAAAAACGGTATAAAAACATCGGAAGAAGCTTTAAAAGACACCGGTAAACTAATGGAATCTTATGACAAAAGACTGACTCTGAAGGATAAAGATCCGAAATTATATGCCTGCCTTGAACAAATGGAGAAAAAAGGGCAGCTCACCGGTGATATGAGTAAACTTTCAGAAGAAACTTTAAAAGATCTTGGTACCTATAAAAAAGGCTCGGAATTAAAGAATAATAATAGTGAACTCTATAATTATTTAAGTGATCTTCAGAACGGCAAAGAGGTTAAATCGGATGACCCGGCAAAAGGCATTTATACCTATATGTCAAAACTGGATAAAGATGGAAAATTATATAAAGACGGAACAATAAATAAAGATTATATACAGAATGAAATAGATCTTTACTCTGACAAGGCCAGGAGTAAATATTTATATGAAAACAGTCCTGAATTGTTTGATTATCTGTTAAATCAGGAAAAAACTCAGAATGAAAAATTCTCCGAAAAATTGAAAACCTATAAAGATACCTGTACCTGGTTAAGCGATAAGCCCTTTGTAAAGGAACAGGCAGGTAATGCCATTAAATTGCTTGAAGCTGCAGGAAACGACATAAAAACAATAGATGAAGCATCTAAATACAGTCTCAGCGAATATCGCGACGCAAAATTATTAAATAAGGAAGAAAAATCCAGAGAACAGGTAAAAGATAAAACGGAAGACATACTTGCAGGGTGGAGAAACATATCGGTTGATAGAGATAAACTGAATAAACTGGATAGTCTGAAAGATATAACATGGTATTCCTATGATGATAAAAACATGGAAAAATTGAAAGGTAAAATTCCTGCAGATACACTGGAAAAGATAAAACCTCTTATTAATAATAAAATGCTCACTACAGAAGAGCTCCAGGAAAGGCTGAAAAATAAAAACTTCAATATTAAAGACGAAGATATTCAGACAATTCTTAAAAATGGTACTGCAAGTAAGATAGGTACAGAGCAACTGGAACAGGTCAAAAAAGACATCGGCAATCAAAGCCTGTCAAGAGACGAGTTAATAAGGAAACTTCAGAACTCCGGTCTGTCAAAAGAACAGGCGGCAAGAGCGGCAAAAGAGATCGGAATGAGTGAAAAAGATTTTATAGAGGGTAACAAAAGTAACAGGAAAACCAATCCGGAAATTACGGTAAATGATAAAGTGATTAAGAATTTTGACCAGATGACAGCAGAATTAAAAGGTAAGGTATCTCCGGAAAAACTTAACCTTTTAAAACAGGAACTGGAAAAAAACAAAGGGAAAACTCTATCTCTTGAAGAGGGTATGAAGCTTTTAGATAAATATAAATTTACTAAAGAAGAAAAAGCTTTTCTTCTGAAACGTATGTATCCCAATCTTCCTGATAATTTTGAAATTCCTGATACGGGCTCTTCCAGATCTTCCGGCTCTGATACATGGAATACTCCTTCATGGAATAGTTCTTCGGGGAACAACACTTCATGGAATATATGGGATAGAAAACCGAAAACAGAGACATGGAGACCTGTTACAATATGGGACAGTGAGCCGGCCCGGGAAGGAAAGACAATACAGGAAGGTAAAATCACGGATCATATACAGGAAGGCAAAGGCACGGAAGTGATTACAGAGGAAGTGAAAACCTCCGATATAAAAATCGATACTTCTTTCCTGTCAGGTCTGTCGGAAGAAACAAGGAAATCCCTGGAAGAATCCAATAAAATATGCACTAAAGATTTCCAGAAGACTCTCGGTATGAAAGATGAGATAGACAGTATCACAAAAGAGATGTCAGGACTCAAAGAGGGAGATCCGAAACTGTCAGAACTGAAGGCCAGGAAACAGGAACTGCAGTTAAAATACGAAGGAAGCCTTAAAGAGACAAAACAGGAATATCAAAAAATGCTTTCCATGCTTCCTGAAGTGCAGAGGAAAGAACTGGAACAGAGTGAGAAAAAACTATCCACATCTACCGTAGAATTATCCAGATTACATGAACAAAAGGAAAAAGAAAATAAAAATTACAGCACGGAAATGAACGGTTTCAGACAGGAAAGACAGGAACTGCAGAACAAACTGAAGGGTATGGACCCGAAATCGGAAGAATATAATGCAGCAAAACAGAAATTGGATAATCTTGAAGCAAAAATCGATACAAGGGTTCAGGAACATAATAAACTTGAAAATACTCTCTATTCGAAAGAGAAAGAGACAATACAGCTCAGGCAGAATCTTGAAGCAAAGAGAGAGGAATTTGGCGTATCCATAAATCTTGACAGACAGTTAACACCTGAAGAGCAGAAGAAAGCAAAAGCGGTTAACGGCATGTATGTAGGAACAGTGCCGAAGGCAGGAAATGCTGTAGAAGATATACTTACCAGGGCAAGTGTTACAAGAGAGCTGGCAAAATCTTCCATGTCAGTTAAAGAACTGGAAGAAGCCAGAGATATTGGAACAACTATAACAGTAGCATCAAAAGAAAAGGGTATAGCATCTCTCGGAGGTACAGAAAAAGGCACACAGGGCTTTACACAGGGAACAAGAATAGTTCTTGCGGAAAGAGCCGTAACAGGCACTGCAACTCATGAAATGGCCCATATAATGGATAAGAGCAAAATCATTATGGATGAGAATATAAGGGTCGGAGACAGGGTCATGAATGTAGGTGACAGGGTGAATGAATTATATGAAGAAAAGAAAAAATCCGGTGGTTTTACGAATGACTATTCTGCTACAAACAAACAGGAATATTTTGCTGAAGGCATGAGACTCTACAATTCGGAAGAAGGGCGTAAAGAACTTCAGACCAGGGATCCGAAATTATTTGAAGTAATGAAGACCCTTGAAAGTGACGGAAAAATAGAAACTCTGAAGTCAAACCTGGATAAGACAGGAGAAGCCTTTAACCTGGAAAGTTATAAAGACGGGCAGAAAAGGGCGGAGATGGAGAAGAATTATCCCGAAACTGTTAAATATCTGGATTATATGAAAGAACATGAACCTGAAAAATTCAATAATCTGAAGCTATCAGACAATGAAGGTGTAAAAAGAGTAAAAGAAGATATTGCAACTGGTAAATTCAAAGGAACAGAAGGGGAAATTGCAGAAGCCATTACTAACTACAAAGATACTGCCAGAATGGAAGAACTGAAACAATCCAGGCCGGAAGTATATAATTATGTTCAGGACCTTGCAGGAAAAGGTGAGCTTGAGAAAATTCAAAAAAGCCTCGATGTAAAACAGGAATTATCGCAAAAATTAGATCAATTCAAAGGACCTGACAGAGAAAAACTTAAAGAGGCTGATCCAAGAACATTTAGCCTTCTGGAAGAAATGGATAAACATGGTAAACTGGAAGATTTTTCTCTTACTATGAAGAGCAGTGATACAGATCTGCTTAAATCTGCCCTTAAAAAGGAAGAAGTAAAAACAAGGGAAACAGTACAGGTAAAGACATCAGATATTTTAAATAACTGGGATAAAAATCCGAAAGAGAAAATTGCTGCCACTCTTGGCACAGAAAAAGACTATTTTGTTGTTAACGAAGGGAAACACGGAAAACTCCAGGAAACATCATCTGAAAAATTATATAATGCCATGTCCGGAAAAGATGAAGGAGCGATATCAACTATACTTCAGGGCAGAACAAGAACAGAAAGAGAAGCTATTCTGAGAGATTATAATCAGAGATATGGCAGTGATATCTATACGGATATGCAGAAGGAAATACCCGGAACAGATGTTATGAAAGTGAGACAGCTCTTTGAAAGAGAAGACGCAGTTACGACAGAATGGGGCAGAACCGGACGGGCTTCAGCAGAAAATGTCAATGAAAACCCGAAGACAGGTATTACCGGAGAGACGACTTACGGTCAAACAGGAGAAGCAAAAAATTCCCGAGGCGAAACACCACGGACAGGAAGAGAAATTAAAAACGAACAGGCAGGACAGACACAAACGACAGAACAGTATTCTTCACAGACTCAGAAAAACACAGCAACAGAAACCCGGCAGCAAACAGGCCAGAAGGATACAGGGACTCAACCTCCTCAGGGAGAACAGATACAGCAGGGTTCAGATTATTCACAGCAGCAGACAGATCTACGACGCCCTGCCTGGGCCAACCCGCAAATATCTCAAACAGGTATTACTTCTCAGGAGCAAACTTCAGTATCTCAGCAGCAGAGTAATACAGGGCAACAGGTCCAAAGCGGCCAGAAAGAAGTGCCTTCGACTCAATACGGGCAGCAGACCGGTTCACAGCAAAGTAACTCTTTATTCGGTCAACATCAGACAGGACATGAAAGACCTGTAAATTCTGTGACACAACAAAACGGTCAGACTGACCTTGCTACAAATACCAAGCCGCAACTTTTCACCAGCTCGTCTCAGTCCACCCAGGATATGACGTGGAAGGACAATCAGCTTCAGCAATCACAGCACACAGGTTTTTCAGGTAAAGACGGCCAGACACAGCAGAGCGGTTCATCCTGGAATCAGCAGGGAGGACAGCAGACCGGTTCTCAGCAGGGCACTTTTACACAGCAGTCCCAGACTCAACAGACTCCTTCTTCCTGGAATCAGCAGGGAGGACAGGAGGTACAGACTCAACAGACCGGTTCTCATCAGGGCACGCCATCGTTCACACAGCAACAACAGGTATCAGGAACACAAGCACAGCAACAGAGTTCGTCATTCACCCAACAGCCACAGATGACAGGACAGATACCGGGCGGGCAGCAGACAACACATCAGAATACGAATCAAAAAGGGCCGGAAGAAGCCAGTACTTTCTCTGCACCGACAAATTCAGGCATCAGTCCTGTATCCGGCAGGGATATTACCTGGAAAGACAGCCAGTATCAGCAACCACAACAGCCAGGCTATGCATGGAAAGACACTCAGTATGAGCAGCCATCATGGAATCGACAGCAAACAGAAGATACAGAGCATCGCGGTATTACCATTTCCAGTCCATCAGTCTCTTCACGGATATCTCAGAATGAAAATAGCTTTTCATGGAAAGATCAGACCGATTCTGCCGGAGTACAGCAGACATCACAGCAGACTTCTGCTACACAGCAGGATTCCGTAAAACAGCAGACATCACAGCAGACTTCTGTCACACAGCAGGATTCCACATCACAGCAGACATCACAGCAGACTTCTCCGGCACAGCAGGATTCCACATCACAGCAGACTTCACAGCAAACTTCTGCCACACAGCAGGATTCTGTAAAACAGCAGCCATCACAGCAGACTTCTGCCACACAGCAGAGAGCAGAACAGTTATTGCAGACAGGTTTACAGGGATCCAGCCAGAAAACAGAACAGACGGAAAAGGTCAATCTTCAGCAGACACCTCAATCCATCCAATCATCAGAACAGAGATTACAAAAACCTTTATATGATGCAACCGGTAACACAGGAATCGAATCGTTCAGGGCAGGAACATTACCGGGGAAATCGGACACAACACAGCAACCTTACCAGAAAACCACAGGTGAAGGGAAATCAATTTCAGCCATTGATACAGGCAGCAATTCCGGTCAGAGTAAAAGTATTTCAAATCAATCGGGAACTACAAAACAGGGTTCATCAGGTTATACAGGACAGGTTTCCTATCAGGGTTCTCAGAAACAGGAACAGCAGAATATATCCACTAATGAACAGGTAACAGGTAAGCAGTCAGGAGCAGGCAAAGGGGAAGGAATAAAAACTGAAGGACAGGGCATGTCAGCCGGCACCGGAAAAACTTCAAAAGAAAATGTCCATAATCAGGTAAAGAAAGAAAACATAGCGACTCAGATGCATGACCAAAATAAAGATAAAAAGATACCTTTATGGAACAGAACAGGTGAAACCCCTGAAAAACCTTCACTTGTCGGAATTCCAAGAGAATTAAAAAATTTAAAAGACTTTGATCCGAGGAAACAGGAAATCCTGGAAATAAAAACAAGGGACATTACGGATAAAGGAAAGCTGAGTATCCTTGATACCCAGAGAAATTTCAAACAGGACTGGAACAAAGAGAATTCCGGTAGTGTGGCTACGAAGACTGACAGAGCAATAAAGACAGAAACAAAGATAGAAACTGCCCGCAAAACGGAAACAAAGACCGACAGTGAAAGAATCAGGCCGGAACAGTCTCTTCAGGGAACCGGTACCTTATCTACTTTAGGGAAAGCCTTCAAAATGCTTGGAAATATTGTAGAATCACTCAAACCGGCTCTTACAAAAGAAATAGATAAAATCAAATCATCCATACCGGGGCTGGATAAAATCAAATCATCCATAACAGGTCAGCAGATAACTGCAAAAAGTTCCTCCATAATGGGGCAACAGGTTGACTCAGGAAAAATTATAAATGCAGATAATCTCTTCAAAAGAGCTAATGCTCAAATAACTGAAGCGATAAATCTCTTTGAGAAAAAGAATTCATCCGATAAATTAACCTTTCAGGAGAAAGGTGCATTTATAACAAAAGAAATGATAGGTAACAGAAAGAAACGCCTCGATCCGGAAAGCCTCGAAGCAACGGAAGCAGTTATGGCATGGGACAAAACAGACTATGTAGCCACTTTCCCGACAGAAGTGCATCAGGATGCAAATCTTGAATTAAAAAGACTCTGCCAGATGTGTCAGATTGTAGTAAACGTTGATATGGTTCTCTGTCCGTCATGTGCGAAATTAAGAAGAGGTCTTTATGATGAAATGGAACCATATTTCACCAGAATGGCTCTTATAAGGAAACAAAAACTGGATGAAAAGAATAAGGCTAAAGGAAGAATACAAGAGGTTTCAGGCATTGTAGTAAAAGATAGAGTAGAGTTAAGTACAGAAACAACTGCTATCAAAACAGGCAGTAGAAATGAAAACAGCAAATCAACTATGAAGAAGTTGGACGAAAATACTCTATGGTGCCATAAAAAATTCACTCTTCCTGAAGGCTGTAAGGTTCAGACCAGTCCTTCATGGGCAAAGGATTATATAAGCAATAAAACCAATAATCTCGAACATTCTCTGAGTGTTGCCACACTCTCCCCTTCTTTTGATTTACAGAGTAAAGATTCCGTTGAATTTCCTTTAGATATAAATTCTCTTACAAC
>JAKPQU010000186.1 GCA_029555925.1 Bacillota bacterium | reverse complement strand
TTTTCTATAGTATTAGAAATTAAATAAGGGCTAATTTATTGTCTGTAAAACAAATTAAATAAGGCAAATTATTTTTCTTCGTAAGAGCCTGTCAGGCAGAAGCTGATAAATGGTTACGAATTTACCTGTTACGGTACTAAGAACTTACTATTTTCATAATATACTTTTCCTCCTGAAAATGTTATAATACATAAAGTTTTTATACATGGAGGCATAAATATGATTATAGTAGGGGAACTCATAAATTCCACCAGAAAAAAAGTAAAAGAAGCCATAGAAAAGAAAGATGAACAATATATCCGTAAACTTGTTCGCCTTCAAAGTAATTCCACCTTTATAGATGTAAATTCAGCCATGAGCTGTAAATCTGAGATCGAAGATCTTACATGGCTTATAAATATAGTTCAGTCTGAAACAGATCTTCCTCTTGCAATTGACACTCCGAATGAAGAAGCTATGGAAGAAGGGGTAAAATTATGTAAAATTCCTCCTCTGATAAATTCCATAACAAATGAACCAAAGAGAGAAAGACTCATAAAACTTGCGAAAAAATATAACTGTTCCCTGGTAGCACTTCCACTGGGAGGATTTAATAAAATGCCTCTTACGGTAAAAGATAGATTGGAAGAGGCAAAATTACTTGTAGAGGAACTTCTTAAAGGAGGCATAGAAAAACATAAAATCTATCTGGACCCTCTTATACTCGGAGTTGGAAGTAACAGTGAAGCAGGGAAGATTGCCCTTGAGACTGTAAGAGCTTTTAAGAAGGAGTTTCCCGGCATAAATACGATATGCGGATTGAGCAATATTTCCTTCGGCCTTCCTGACAGAAAATTATTTAACAGAACCTATCTTTCCATGATGCTAGAGGCAGGACTTGACGGAGCCATAACAGATCCTTCAGATGAAGACCTCATGAAAACCATTAAAATATCACTTGTGCTTACAGGAAGAGAGAAATTTTCCAGGGAGAAATCCGGCGAGAAAGAACAGGCAACTTCGCTCCTTGAAGAATTAAAAGGGAAAATAGAAGAAGGCCTTGATGATGAGGCAAAGGAAATTACCGAAAAATTATTGAAAGAAGATATAAATCCTAGAGAAATACTTGCCAGTCTCATAAAAGCAATGGAAGTGACAGGAGAAAAATACAGTGCCGGAGAGATCTATGTGCCGGAAATGATGATGTCTGCTTCTGCCATGAAAGAGTGTCTTACTATGTTAAAACCTCATCTTCTCAAAGCAAAAGTGGAACCTGCAGGGCTCTGTATAATGGGAACTGTGGAAGACGACCTTCATGATATAGGACAGAACCTTGTATCAATGATGCTTGAAGGTGCAGGTTTTGAAGTGTTCAATCTCGGAGCAGATGTGTCTGCAGCGGAATTTCTGAAAACGGTAGAAGAGAAAAAACCTGATCTCCTGGGACTTTCTGCCATGCTTACAACTACAATGGTAAAAATGGGAGAAATTATTTCTGCCTTAAAGGAAAAGGGGCTCAGGGATAAAGTCAGGGTTATAGTAGGAGGTGCTCCTCTTAACCAGGAATTTGCAGATGAAATAGGAGCGGACGGCTACGGGAAAGACGCCACAGATGCAGTATTGCTGGCTAAAAAATTAATAAAAAGGTAATGAGCAATCAGTGAGCGGTGAGCTTTGACTCTCATTGCTCACTGATTGCTGTTCACTGTTCTATGAAAATGTTTACCGCTACACAGAAAACTGTTTATCTAGGACTCTTTATTGCCATTACAATTATACTTGCAAGGTATGTTAATATTCAGGTAAAAATCGTTACATTTCATGGTTTTCCCATAATATTATCAGGCATAATTTTCGGTCCTGTATCAGGGGCCATTGTAGGCAGCCTGTCTGATATTCTCGGCTATTTTCTGAATTCTTTCGGAAAACCATACCATCCTGGATTTACCCTTACGTCTGCCCTTACAGGATTTATTCCTGCTCTTTTTCTGTTACCTTTTAATAAAGATATGAAGATGCCCTCTTTCTGGTATCTTACCTGTGCTATATTTACAGGGCAGTTTGTAACAAAAATCATCCTTATGCCATATTTTTACTCCCAGCTGGCAGGGAAAAATTTCCTGTTCATTAAAATGCTGGAAGGAAGTGTTTCCCAGTTAATTCATGTACCCTTATATGCTTTTATCATATATAAAATATTAAAAGCCTTCAGGCTCAGAAATCCTGAAGGCAATTAACAGGTCTCTCTTCTCGCGTCACGCATCACGCGTCACGCGTTACGATCTAAATTATACCGAACATACCCAGTTCTTTTTCCAGAAATTCGTCTATTTCTCCTATGACCTCTATCTGAACATCTCCGCTGTCATCATAGTAAAAGACAAATTCCTCTCCGCTTTCCAGTTTTATAGAATCTGTTTTCCCTGTTCTGGTATAATAAAAATTTAAGGTTCCATATGGAGTTTCGATATAATCTATCATCTGATCGTCATCTTCGTCATAAAAGAATTCATATTTACCTTCATCGGGACATATAATATGATCCAGTATTTTATCATCTGTATAATTAAATTTATAAAGACCTTCTTCTGTTTCTATATATTTTATTCTTCCGTCTTTAAGTTTAACCACTTTTTCTTCGCTCATAAAATCATCCTCCGTTTAAAATTCGTTACGCGTTACGCGTGATGCGTGATGCGTGAGGCGTAATAGGTTACATAAGTTGAGAGTTGAAAGTTGAGAGTTGAGAGTTTAAGACCAGACTATCAACTATAAACCTTAATCACTCTTCACTTTTCACTTTAAAAGATCTATGGCTATTGCGCCAAGAAGATGTGAAAAGTCTACCAGTTGTTTAATCTCTACATATTCATTTGCTACATGGAAGGCAAAATCGTCGCCCGGGCCAAAGCCTACTGCTATAATACCGGCAAGGTTAAATGATTTTGCAAAGGTGCCTCCGCCCATACCGAAAGGTTCAGGCGTAAAACCTGTAATCTTCTTTGAATTTTCCTGTATTACCTTTATCAAAATATTATCAGGTTCTATTTCATGAGGACGACTGCACTGTTCTATAGTAAAATCGAAAACCCCTTCAACTTTCCTGGACAGCTCTTTCAGCTCTTCAACAATTCCTTCCGCTGTCTGACATGGTAAATATCTTATATCCAGCAGTACGTCACATTTTGCAGGAACAATATTTGCCGCTGCTCCGCCTTTTATGACACCCAGGTTAAGACTGGGTTTGCCGAGATATTTATGTTCTGTATAGGAAGGTTTATAATGTTTCAGTTCTGTGAGGAAATCATTCATCATAAATACTGCATTTATACCTCTATCGGGTGTGGAGCCATGAGCCTGTTTCCCTGTAGAGGTAACCTTTATTACGAGCCGTCCCTTTTCTGCTATGTCGATTTTCTGCATATTTTCTCCTATGTCCGGGATTATAGCATATCTGGGAGTAAGATATTTATTTTTGATTAAAAATTCTATACCGGGGTCCATTTCACCTTTTTCCCTGAATTCTTCACTCGCTATGGCAGCGACCATAAATGTACCTGACAGAGGAATATCAAGTTCTTTAAATATCTTCATTGTGGCGAGAGAACATGCGATAGGGCCTTTATTGTCAAGAACTCCTCTGCCATATATTTTCCCGTCTTTTACATAGGGCTCAAAAGGATCCGTATCCCATCCGTCTCCGGGAGGCACTACATCCATATGAGTTCCTATAAGAAGTGAAGGCTCACCTTTACCATAGGAACCGATAACATTTGCTCTGCCCTTTACTAGTTCTCTTACTTCATAGGGAATACCCATTTTTTCAAATTCTCTTATAACTATGGAAGAAACCCTGCTTTCTTCACCCGGTATTGTAAGATATGGGAAGTCTTTCAGACTTTCTTTTCCTGCATTTACTGTTTTCTCCCTTACCATGTCGGTAAGGATATTAATTGTATATTCTGTTATTTCCTCTCTCTTTGCCTCAAAATAAGCTTTTAATTTTTCTTTCATTAAAATACTCCTCTCATATAAATCGTAATGCGTAACGCGAAAACCATTCTTATTAAGTGGTTTATACGACAACCATGACCGGGTGGTCACAACGAAGAATGAAAACTTATCTCTCTTCACCCTTCACGATTCTCATATAAATGTTTATCCATTTACGCGTCACGCGTCACGCGTCACGATTCTATTGTTTTGTAAAAAACGTCATTACTTTATCCCATGTTTTTCCAAAAACTCTCTTTTCTTCTTTATCATTTTTCAACTCTATTTGAAGAATTTCCTGCTTTTCCGAATTCAAATTATTTTCACTTTCTTTTTCTTTATATTCAAAGCGAATATCCTTCTCCTTCCAGAAACTATTAAATTTTATTATGTCATGACCGGTAAGATAATATCTATAATTCTGTTCACTTATGACAGATCTGTGCCATGTTTTTACTACTCCTCTATGATCGCCTGTTATGAATATATTACCATCAGGAGAAATTGCCAGTGCGGTAACTCCTCTGTCAAAAAAATCAAAGGTTTCTATGGAATTTTTGCATAAATTCCATACCGATATTTCTTTACCGAATATAAAAAGGAAATTACCATCGGGAGAAAATTTCATATTCGTTATTTTATCTTCTGTTGATATGGTATTAATACATTTTTCGTCAGAAATATTCCAGAATTTGACCTCTCCATCATTATCGGCAGAAATGAGAAATTTATTATCAGGAGAAAATCTGACACATATGACAGGAGATGAATGTTTCGAGAAGGTGCCGGTACATTTTGCTGTTTCTATATCCCATAATTTAATGGTTCTGTCCGTATCTGCAGATGCTATTTTTCTTTCATCAAAGGAAATGTCTATACAGGACAGATGAAAACAGTCTTCTCTGAAGGCTTTAAGGCAGATACCGCTCTGTACGTCCCAGAGTTTCAGGATCTGATTCTTTCCTGCAGAAAAAAGTTGTGTTCCTCCTTTAATAAAAAATAATCTGTTTATATTTTTTTGAAGGGAGCGCCATGTTTTTACAAATTTATATTCTCCGTCACAGAGGTTCCAGAGATGTATGTTTTCACCTTTCCCTGATAGAGCTATATATTCTCCTCTCCCTGAGAGGGCTATGGAAGAGAGGCCTGTTTTCGAAAGATCCAGTGACTTTGGCACCCATCGTCTTTCGTGACATATATAGTAAAAAATCCTGTCATTTTTCTCACCGATAGTTAAAAAGGTATTACCTGATTTTGAAAATTCAATATGTCTTATATTGCTCTGGTGTTGCCCTAGATAGGTTTCCAGGACAGACCAGTTTCTTCCTCTGGGAGAATCTTTATAGATAAGAGATAAAAACTCCCTGTCACTGTATTCCCCTTCCTCTTCGGATAAATTTTCAAATATAGAAGAGGCATATTTCAGGGAAGACTTTATCCTTAAAAGATAAGGATTAAGTTCTTGTGATTTTTTCAGGTATATTTCAGATTTTTCTCTATCCGGTGATGAATTAAAAAAAGTAGGGAAGAAATCATTGATTCCTGCGAGTAATTCACCGAGATAAAGATTTGCCCTCAGAGAACCTGGAGTTCTGCGGAGTATTTCTAAAAATGTATCTATAGCAGTAATAAGGCTTTTATCCTTACCTGTCATAACAACAGCCATATCTATTAAGATTTCATCATCTTTTATTTTATCATAGAGTTTTTTAAATTCATAAAAACTATCGCTATAGTTTTCATTGTAATAAAGAGACCATGCATAATTTCTGTGATAGGCCATGTTCTCAGGTTCAAGGTTGTGAGCTTTTTTAAAACTTTCCAGCGCAGAATAGAAATTCATACTGGCAGAATAGGCATATCCTGCCAGGTTCCATATTTCTGCAGGCAGTTCTGTAACTTTAGATAAATATCTGATGTATTTCAATGCTTTCCCTGTATCTTCTTTATAAAGAATAAAATATACTCCGTAAGGTAACAAAGGGTCTTCTCCTTGCTTACTCATACGAAAAACACTGGAGAAATCAGTCACATTGTGAAGTAATTTTATATCTTCTATCTTATCGGAGATCACGAATCTGGCTCTCGCATCCAGTTCTTCAATTTTAATGAGGTCCCTGTAAAGTTCTTCTGCTTTTTCATAATCTCTGTTTTTGAAGAAATCATCGGCTGTTTTAAGAGAATTATTTGCTTTTATTCTTTTTTCACAGATCCTTATAGAAGCGAGAAGATCCGGATTTTCTTCCTGTCCTTTTATAGAAAGAGCATTCGTGAAATTCTCCAGTGCTCTGTCAAGTAAACCCTGTTTCAGGTAATTTTTCCCTGATGCAAGAAAATTTTCAAAATCAGAAAAAACCTTTGTACTTTCTCCTTCCCAGATTATTTCATAGATTACTGTTTTTTCCCCGTTAAACTGTACTGCCAGATACCTTCCGTTGGAAGAGATACAGAAACCTGTAATTTCACTTTCCCCGTTCAATTCTATTTCAAATAATTTTTCACCTGTTTTTACGTCAAACATTCTGAATTTATTGTCAGGAACTGTTATAAACATTATCGAATTACCATCAGGTGAAAAACTGGATTGTTTTATTTCAATTTTATCTTCCATTTGCAATTCCTTGATGCGCATGCCACTGTCTGTTTTCCATATTTTTATTTTGTTTTTTTTGTTTATGGTAGCCATTTTCCCCCCGTCAGGTGAAAAACTGAGTGTGTCTATATTCAGTGAGAGTCCCTCCAGAACTGCAATAAAATCCCCTGTAGAACTTGAAAAAATCTTTATGTTACGGGGATAGATAACTATTAAAAAATTTCCGTCAGGAGAAGAAAAAATTTTCTGTGCCTTTATTAAGCTGGCTTCCAGAAAAGTACGGACACATCTGCCACTGAGAAGATCCCATATTTTTATTTCTACTTTTGCCGTACGGCCTGTCTCTACATTTGCAAGAGATATAAAAGCCTCATTGGATGCAAAACAGATGGAATCTATTGAACTGCAGTGACCTTCAAAGGTTTTTAGTAATTTTTTATCTTCTGTATGCCATACATTGATAGAAGATGGAGAAGAAGCTCCGGTGGAAGCAAAAAATTTGCCGTCAGGTGAAAAATCAGTACAATCAAAACAATAATCAGAGCCGTAATAGCTTCTTATAATAGATTTTTTTTCAATATCATATACTTTGAAATTTTTCCTTGAATCAATCCCAAGGAGCATTGTCCCATCCTGAGAGAATTCTATTTTTTCGTCTCCGATGAGTGCAGGAATAACCTCTATTTTATTGATTTCATTAATTTTTATTGCATTTCTGTCGGGCATATTAAGAATCGTGATGCGTAACGGGTGAGCGTGACGCGAGGTCTATTATGACTTTACATGACAAATTATTCAAGTCCCATCTGTTCTTTCCAGGTACTTTCAAGGTCATCCAGATTTTTCATCAATTCTTCTAGATCCACATCTATTCTGTTACCTCTGTTTAATTCTACACCAACCTTCAGTTTATCTTTCACTCTGGTTTTAAACTCTATTATCCTCATTACCATAGAGGGACATACATTGATGGCAAAACCCATGACCTGCTCCTCCTTTTTATCGTAACGCGTAACGGGTGAGCGTAACGCGAGGATGATTTTAACCCGGTACAGTGAATAATCACTTCTTATGTAATACACAATTATATCATAAAAAATAAAGACCTCAAAGAAATTTATTGAAGGGGAATTTGCTGTTTTATGGAAGTAATAGAGAACATAATCTATAGCAATATATCAAACATTCGGGAGTAAATAATGAATAATTTCCATATAGAAAAACATAACAGAAATTCAAATTTATTTCTTGTTAAATCTCTTGAAGGAGAAACGTATACTGTTACTGTTTCTGATGACCTCTTTGAAAGTCATAAATGTACCTGCACAATTTATAAAAAAGAAGGGGATTGTGTCCATATACAATCTGTAGTGGAAAAAATAAACAGAGGAGAGGAAATAGAGGAGCAGATAATATATCTTGATGTGGAGACACAGTTTCTTGCAGAGGATGTAGGGGGCTGGAGTAATGTAGAAAAAATGAAGGTGGCCATCGTTGTAATATACAGCAGCAGAGAAGATAAATTTTATCATTATAGAGAAGAAGATATACCGTCTCTTATAGATAAGCTCAAGGAAGCATCCCTGATAGTCGGCTTTAATATTAAAAAATTTGATTACCGTGTCATACAGCCATATGTGGAAAATTTCTCTCTTCTCTCTCTGCCTACTTTTGATATGCTTGAAGAGATTTATAAAAAACTCGGACACAGAATAAGTTTGAATGAACTTGCAAAGAGTACTCTGAATATAGAAAAAAGTGCCGACGGACTTCAATCTGTAGAGTGGTTTAAAACCGGTGATATGGATAAAATAATTGAATACTGTAAAAAAGATGTAATAATTACCAGGGATCTATTTCTCCACCTCAGAAAATACGGTTCCCTGAAATTTTATGACAGAAGAAGTAATAGAATGAAAAGTGTAAGTTTATAGTTGAGAGTTCTTTAAACTCTCAACTATAATTTTTTTTTCCATTTCCGTTATTCTTTTCTTGATTTCTTCAATATCTTTTCCGTCTGACATATTCATATAAATTTTCATTTCTTTTATAGCTTTTTCATAATCTTTCTGTTTTTGATGGAGTACTCCGAGATTAAGATGGGCTTCTGCAAGATTACCATTCATTTCTATTGCTTTAAAATAACATTCTCTGGCTTTATCAAGCATGTTGAAATCATTGTAAACTGCTCCCAGATTTGAGTAAGCTATGGCATAATCTTCTTTTAAATCGATTGCTTCCTTATATTGTTCCATTGCTTCGGACAACATTCTTTTTTTATAATAAATATTTCCCAGGTATAAATGAGCTTCCGCATAGTCAGGTTTTTTCTTTATAGCCAGTTTGAACAATTCTTCTGCTTTATAATGTAATTCCTTATTATCATAATAAATCATGCCGAAGTTGAAATAAATTTCTCCTGTGTTAGCTTCCCTTTCAATAGCACTTTCAAAAGCTGCTATGGCCTGTTTGATTTTCCCCATTTTCTTATAGCAAAGACCGAGTTTATAGTAGGTTTCATGAGTATCTCCGCCGGAACTTAAGGATTTCAGGTAATGTTTTACGGCACCATCAATATCAGCCTTATCAAAAAGTATTGAACCAAGATTCAAATGAGCTCTGAAGTGTGATGGCATTATCTTTATTACTTTTCTATATTCGCTTTCTGCAAGGACATGGAGTCCTTTTTTTTCATAGGCAAGACCGAGATAAAAATGGCCTTCCGGGTGTGATGATTTTATACGTAAAGCCTGCTGATATTGCCTTATGGCTTCATCAAAGGCATCTGTCTCAAGATAATGATTCCCTAGCTTGATGTATTTATCCGGATCTTCCGGATCAAGAGCTATTTCTGCCTCAATCTTTCTTTTTTTATTTTTATTATCTTCCTCTTCTTCATAGGTTAAAACTCCTGTCAATTTTTCTTCTCCGTCTTTCAGGAAAGGCACTTCCCTGGGAGAAAACCCCAGACTTCCATTTATTATTTCTTCAGGTGAAGCCTTTATCAATCTGTTTATTTCTTCCGCCTCGGCTTTACTTAATTTCTGTTCCCTGGAAAAATGGGCCAGATTACTTTTTGCCTGCGCAAATTCAGGATCTATCATAATTGATTTTTTGAAACTATCTTTTGCTGCAGCGTAATTGCCCTGTTTATAGTAAATTACACCCAGATTGGAATGAGCTTCCACCAGATCAGGTTTTATGGAAATTGCCCTGTTGAAGCATTCTATTGCTTTTGTATTTTTATTTACTTCCCCGTAAAGAACTCCCAGGTTTGAGAAGGCTACAGCACTGGTAGAATCGAAAATTAATGCCTTTTCCAGTTTTCTTATACCATCTTCAGGCATGCCGGCTTTTCCGCAGGCATAAGCAAAGTTTACATAGGCCTCTATAGAGTCAGGCTTTATCTTTATTGCTTTCCTGCATTCCTCTATCATTTTGTCATATCTGCCTTTAGTTCCGTATATATGAGAAAGATTAACATGGGCTTCTGCGAGACGGGGATCAATCTGCAGAGCCCTTCTGAACTGTTCTATAGCGTTATCCATCTGGCCTGTTCTGCTGTAAACCACTCCTAAATTACAGTATGCTACAGAGAGAGTTTTATCCAGTTTTATGGCATGTTTTAAGTGCTCTATTGCCTTATCATAGTCTTCCATCATAAGACAGATATAGCCAAGATTTGAATAGGCTTCGGCTGAAGTGGCATTAAGCTTAATAGATTTATTAAGTTCTTTTCTGGCATGATTGTAATAACCTTTTCTGGCATAAAGAACGCCCAGGTTCGAATGACCTTTGCTCAGGTCAGGATCCTGGCCTATTTCATTCAATTCAGTTTCAGTCTCTTCTATTTTCTTCTTCTCTTTAGGTTTGTATAGATAGAGATCTTTGTTTTGTTTTACATAGAGAAGAGCATTTTCCATTTCTGAAGCGGTAGCAAAGCGATTGTTCAGATCAGGCTCAAGGGCTTTCATTACCACCTTTTCCATAGGTATGGAAATCCTGGGGTTAAAGCTTCTTACAGGATCAAAATAAAAAGGAATTTCAGGGAATTTACCTGTAAGAAGATGATGAAGGGTAGCTCCGAGTGCATAAATATCACTCTGAGGTTTCTGTCTTCCTTCATACTGTTCCGGTGGTGAGTATCCTACAGTTCCTATGGCAGTTTTCCCTGCAGACATACCGTTTTCGATAGTTCTTGCAAGGCCAAAATCAACCAGTATAGCCCTTTTATCCATATGTCTGATAACAATATTTGATGGTTTTATATCTCTGTAAAGTATGGGAGGGGTATGGTTATGAAGGTATTTCAGGACAGAGCATAGTTCAAGAGCCCAGTCAATAACTTCCGCCTCGGGTAATCCCGGATTCCCCTGTTCTTTTAATAAACATTCCAGATCATGGCCTTCTATATAATCCATTATCATAAAATAATTATCGTAATCATTAAAATAGTCACTTACTTTCGGAAGGTTTGGATGATCCAGACTGGATAACAGGGTGGCTTCTCTCTCAAATCTGCTTACAAGGAAACGATCTTCTTCTTCTCCGGAACTCAGAAAAAGCTGTTTTATAGCTATAACTTTATCCCTGTCGAGATCATACCCGACGTAGACTGCTCCCATGCCTCCTACTTTAATAAGTTCATTAATTTTATAATGGCCGTTGATAATTGAACCGGGGAATAATATGCCGTGCGGGGTTCCTCTTGTAGCAAGAAGGGTTTCACAGTAATTACATGTTTCCGTATCAGAAGAATTTTCATTCCCACAGGTGGGACAATAAGTTGACATCTATGTTCTCCAAATTATTTATATGAAAATCGTGAATGATGAAGAGTGAAGGGTGAAGGGAGGATAAGTTCTCACGTTGTGACCACCCGGTCATGGCGGTTAGTGAGTAGTAAACAGTGAATAGAGTTCATTGACCGGTGACTAGTGATCAGTGACCAGTGAGCTGTTCTATTATCATCAGACATCCTTCACCTAACGCCCTTCACTCATCACCCATCACCTGACAGACTTCACCTAAAGCCCATCACCCATCATCCATCACCTGACACCCTTCACGACCTATTTTATTTCAAAAAAGCTCTTGGCCTTTTCTATGTCCTGCTTAACTTCCTGAATTATCTTCTGTTTTATATCAGGCGCCAGATTAACAATCTCTTTTGCTTCTTTTTGTACCAGAGAAACCTTTATATTACCGCTGTCACCCATATGCTGAAGGTTACAGAAAAAGTCTGACATCTGCACTATGGCAGCCATCTGTAATATGTCTTTATCGGGACACAGAGAAAGAATGTGATGAAATTTTATCGCCATAGCCACTCTTTCAGGGATTTTCCAGTATACTGCTACCATATGACCGATATCAGAATGATTCATTCCAAGGATCTGCTCTTCTACTTCATATATGGCAAGCCTTCTGGCCTTTACTATGGTCATAACTTTTCTGAATTCTTCTGATAGGTTCTGATCCAGTATAAGTTTCCCTATATCATGAAGAAGACCGACTATATAATATTCTTCAGGCTTGGGAAGGTTCAGTTCTCTTGCCAGAGCCTGTGAGAATGACGCAGTCCCGAGACTGTGGAGCCACAGACCCTGGGGGGGGATAAGTCCCCCTTTACCTTTACTGAAGAGTTCGAAGGCTATTGTACTGATAAGAATACTTTTCAGATTATCATGGCCAAGGATGGTTATTGCCTGTGGTACTGTAGTAACCTGTTTGGTAAAGCCGTAATAGGCTGAATTGACTATCTTTAAAAGCTTGCCGGTAAGGACCATGTCAAGTTCAAATACTTTACTTAATACTGCAGCAGACGGTTCGGCTTCATTTAAAAGCTCCAGCGCTTTTGCTGCTACATGTGGCATAGAAGCTACTTCTTCAAGCGAATCTTTAACTCGTTCGAGTATACTCCTGTTTTCCATTTTTCACCTTGATATTCAGTGAGTGTAAGAAAATAACTCTGGCAAATTATATTTACTGTCCTCGTGATACGCGTCACGATTATAGATATATGGTTATTTTTTTACAACCTCTTAGTTATTTATATGTAAAATCACCTGTCATTTTTTAACACAATCTTTTAACAATTGAACTTATCTATAACATTATGTTATAATTACTTGCAATCAAATTTTACCAGGTTAATTATAACACAGGTAATTTTTAAAGGCAATCAATAAGAAGGGGTTTATGAAGAGATTACATATTATTTTACTTATATTATTAATAGTTTCCTCAATAATGGGCAAGTATATGTCACTGGCCGGTAATAAAATACCGGATGTGACCGGTTCATGGCAGATAAATTTAGATCTTCAGGTTCAGGAGAATGGTCTTATGTCAGAAATTTCCAGGCTGGAATCCCTTCCTTTTGATATAATAATTGAACAAAATGAAACTACGATAACTGTTCTGCCTGAATATTATCTGAAAGGCGGCTTCAGAGGGCAGGGATACGTGAAAGGAAATCTTGTCTGTTTTACAGGTTCTTCCTTTGAAGAAACTCTTTTTACAGAAAGAAAGGTCAGTATGAAAGTGTTCAATCTTATTCTGGAATGTTCGGGATTTATTTCTCCGGAGGAAGATTATATAACAGGACAGGTCAGGGGGACTATTATAGTGGCAAAAAGTAAGGGACACGTTCCCTGTACTATAAAAGATGGAACTTTTACTATGGTAAAAGCAAGGGTTGATTAGTGAGTAGTGAAAATGAAGCCTGCCTGTCACGCCTCACGCGTCACGATTATCACACATCACTTCCTGTTACTTTTTTTATAGCTGTTATAAGTTTGGCCGGGTCAACCGGTTTAAGTATATAATCCTTTGCGCCGGAAGAAAGAACTTCCATTACTATTTCCTTATAATTCATGGCGGTACATGCTATTATTCTGGCATTCCTGTCTGCTTTTATTATCTCCCTTATGGCTGTTATTCCTCCTGTTTTTAATATTTCTTTTTTTACCGCGTCTATTTTCCCCGGCAATCCTATGTCCATAATGACAAGATCAGGATGTAAACTTTCGTATTTACTTACAGCATCTGCTACGTCTTCCGCTTCTCCTGCGATTTCATATCCTTCTTTGAGAAGCATTTTTTTTAAAATTAATCTGCTTACAGCCATATCATCGACTATTAAAATTCTGAGCATCTTAAATACCCCTCTCAAGACTATTTATAGCAGTTACAAACATATCTATTAACCTGAACATAAGCATGTAATAAAGGCCTTCCTCCCGTCATGCATTACGCGTTACGCGTCACCAGAGCAGTTATGTATTATTTATACTCACCACAGTATAATCATTGAACAGTGATTAAAAAGTATCCTCTTCTGCTCACCACTCACTCTAAATCAGGTTTTTATCCAGTTCTTTATCTTCAAAAGAAAAATATTCTTTCATCTTTCCTTTAATGCGCAGTACTGCTCTTGTATGAAGCTGTGATATACGAGATTCCGAAAGATTAAGGACTTTTGCTATTTCCTTTAAAGTAAGCTCTTCGTAATAGTAAAGTGTTATAACCAGTTTTTCTTTTCCAGGAAGTTCATCAATTGCATGGCCCATGGTTTTAATAAATTCCTTTCTGTCAAAAATGCCTTCAGGAGAAAGTTCTGCACCCTGATAAACATCTTTAAAGGTTTTACCTTCTTCACTGTTTGAAAGCCATGCATCAAGTGATAAAACTGCAGTACTGCCCAGATTAGTTATTAATTTATCCAGTTCTTCTATATTTATATGTAAATGTCCTGCCACTTCATCCATCGTAGGAGGCCTCCCCAGTAATCCTTCAAGCTGTGCCATAGTATCTTTGAGTTCTCTGGACTTTCTGCGCAGAGACCTCGGAGCCCAGTCAAAAGAACGGAGTGCATCCAGTATGGCACCTCTTATACGAAAACTGGCATAAGCTCTGAAATCTGTTTCTCTGGAAGTGTCATAAGTTTCTATCGACTGAATTAATCCGAGTATTCCATCATTAATTATATCTTCTATCATTATATAACTCGGAAGATTAATTGCCATTCTGTGGGCAATATATTTCACAAGGGGAATATATTCCAGAATCAAAGCTTCTTTTGCTTTAGGGCATCCTTTTTCCTTAAAGTCCTTCCAGTGTTTCTCTGATGACATTACAAAGAATCCTTTCTTTTTTTCCCGTTACTATGATTTTCTTTCTATAATAGTTTTTATTCTTTCTATAAGTTCCATAGGTTTAAAAGGTTTGCACATATAACTCTCTGCTCCCAGGGTAAAGCCTTTTTCTACATCCTTACTATCGGCACTGACTGTGAGAAACATTATCGGTATATTGGCCATTTCGGGATTTTCCTTTATTTTATCACAAACTTCCCATCCTGTCATTTCCGGCATAACTACGTCAAGAATTATTAAATCAGGGTTACCTGTTTTTTTTATTGTTTCTATAGTTTTTGGCGCTTCCTGAAGTGTTGTCACTTCATAACCACTGTCTTTTAATATTACTTCAAGTAAACTGCAGAGCTGTGGTTCGTCATCTACTATGAGAATTTTTTCTTTCACAAAGATACCTCCTGTGCAGGATCGTGAAGAGTGAAGCGTGAAGTGAGGTAATAATCACTCTTCACACTTCACCCTTCATGCATTAATTATAACATTTTTCTGTCCTTCTTCGATAATAGACACCATACTTCTGGCTTCTACCCTCACTTCCGGTATAACTTCCGAAAAGGATATTACTGCCACATTGGGAAGAACTCTTTCTATGAGTCTTTTTAGATGAACTCTGGCGCCTGAAGTACACAAAATTATGGGCTGTGTCCCCTCCAGTGACATTTTTTCTATCTCTTTAAGAAGAGAATTATAAAACTTCTGGAGCCACCTGGGATCTACCACAGAATATGGATCTGCCTGTGATTTACTGGCAAGATCCTGGATGGTTCTTTCTATCTGAGGATCGACAGTAATTACAGTTAAGGCACCGTCTTTCTGATGTTGCTGGCATATTACTCTCGATAATGCCTGTCTTACATATTCTGTTAACATATCGGTATTTTTATTGGCTGCTGCTCTGTCTGCTATTGTTTCAAGAATTAACAGTAAATTCCTGATTGGTACTCTTTCCCTGAGCAGATTTTGCAAAATCTTTTGAACTTCTCCTATGTTCATAACTTCAGGTATAATTTCATCCACTACTACAGGATTATTTTTCTTAATATTGTCTACGAGTATTTTTGTCTGTTCCCTTGTAAGTATGTCAGGAGCATGGGATTTTATGGTTTCCGTCAGATGAGTTACAATAACAGAGGTAGGATCTATTACCGTATAACCCTTTGCTTCTGCTTCAATCTGCTGTGCTTTTGTGATCCATGTTGCAGGAAGTCCAAAACTTGGTTCTCTGGTTTTTATTCCGTCTACCGGTTCGTCTATTGCACCGGGATTTAAAGCCATAAGACGACCGACCATTACTTCTCCTGAAGCAACCTCTATGTCATATATTTTTATAGAATAGCCGCTGGGCTTTAATCTTATATTATCTCTTATTCTTATGAGAGGTATTATAATTCCCAGATCCAGGGCACACTGGCGCCGGAGAGTACTTACCCTTTCCAGTAAATCTCCTCCCTGTTCTTTATCCACCAGAGGTATAAGACCATAACCGAACTCCAGTTCTATGGGATCAATATCAAGAAGTGCCATAACCTCTTCTTCTTTTGAAGGAGGAGGAGCACCTTCTTCTTCTACTTTAGGTACAAGTGCCGCAATCTTTTTCTTTCTATCAATAGTATAAGCCAGAAATCCTGACGCGAGTCCCATAATTAAAAAAGGCAGTTTGGGAAGTCCCGGTATAAGAACAAAGAAGAGAAGAAGTCCTGCCACTATATAAATAGCCTTCGGGTAGGCAAGCAGTTTGGTGCCTATCTCTTCTCCAAGGTTCCCTTCCGATGCCACTCTTGTAACAACAACACCTGTAGCGGTAGAAATTAGCAGAGCAGGTAACTGTGATACAATACCTTCACCTACCGTGAGAAGAACATATATCCCGAGAGCTTTGTCCAGAGCCATCTTTAATTGAAGAACACCTATGATATAACCTGCAATGATATTTACACAGATTATTATGATAGCAGCTATGGCATCACCTTTGACAAACTTGGAAGCTCCGTCCATAGCACCGTAAAAATCTGCCTCTCTTTGAAGCTTCTGTCTCCTTTCTACTGCCTGCTGTTCTGTAATAATACCTGCTCCGAGATCCGCATCAATACTCATCTGTTTACCGGGCATAGCATCAAGGGTAAATCTTGCTGCTACTTCGGCAACTCTCTGAGAACCGCTTATAATAACAACATTCTGAACTACTACAATAATTATAAAAATTACTATACCTACAACATAATTACCTCCAACAACAAAGTTGCCGAAAGACTCAATTAATTTACCTGCATAGGCATGAAGCAGTATATGTCTCGTAGCACTTATGTTAAGGGCAAGACGAAAAAGGGTTGTAAATAATAAAAGTGATGGGAATATGGATAATTCAAGAGGTTCTCTGATATACATGCCTACCAGCAGTATTGTCAGAGCAAGTGCTATGTTTAAAGCAATGAGCAGATCTAGAAGTACAACCGGTATAGGTATGATCATTATTACCACTATGGATATAACTATTATGGCAAATAATATATCATTAAATCCTTTGCTCATTTTACATCTCCTCCTGATTTACCGGCATATTTACCTGCAGAAGATATATAAACTATAACCTTTGCTACTGCCATATATAATTCTGCCGGTATGACGTCATTAACCTCTACTTCATAGAGGGATCTGGCCAGAGGTTTATTTTCTACTATAGGAATTTTATGTTTCTTTGCAATTTCCTTTATTTTCTGTGCTATAAGATCGGCACCTTTTGCAACAACTACCGGTGCGTCCATCGTATCATATTCATATCTTACTGCTACAGCCAGATGATCCGGGTTTGTTACCACCACTGATGCAGTTGGTACCTGTTTTAATGATAATTTTTTATATAACTGCATCCTTCTTTTCCTGATGGCACGCTTTATTTCCGGATTTTCAGATTTTTTTGCTTCTTCCTTTACCTCTGTTCTGCTCATCATAAGATTCTTCCAATACTGATACCTTCTGTACACATAATCCAGTATAGAAAGAAAGAGGTATACAGGTATTATTTTCATAGCAATATTATAAACAAAATGACCCATAGTAGAGAGATATATACCAGGTGAAGAAACCTCCATAGTAAGAATAGACGGTATGTTTTCTTTTAAAAATTTGTAACCGATAAATCCTACTATAACCATTTTTAAAATTGATTTTAATAATTCTACTACTTTGTCCAGTGAAAATAATCTTCGAAAGCCATTTATAGGGTTCAATCCATCCAGTCTTGGCTTCAGAGGATGGAGAGTAAACATTAATTCTCCTACCTGAGCATAACTTACAATTAAGTTTAAAACAATTGTAAGACATAGCAAAGGAACAGTGACAAAGAAAAAAGCCACAGAGAAATCTATTAACAACTTAGAGATACCTGGCTGTGTAAAGTCAGGATGACTCATGGATCTGAAGATATTCTCCATAAAGTTAGTAATTACCTTTAGCATCCACGGTGCGAGACTCTTAAGACAGATGAAAGCAAAAAAAAGTCCGCATGCCATGGAAAGCTCGGGGCTTCTGGCAATATTTCCCTCCTGCCGTGCCCTGGAAAGTTTCTGGGCACTGGGAGGAAGATTCCTCTCTTCACCTTCATCTGCCATTGACAATCACCACCTTTTCAGTTATCAGTGATCTGTTACCATCTACCAGTGAGCAGTTATAATGCTACCTAATAATTACTGTTCACTATTCACCGGTCACTGCTCACTGAATAGATTTAGCCATAAATAAAAATTGTTCCAACATTTTCTCCACCAGAGATGAAACCATACGTGGAAAAAATGGGAGAGTAAATACAATACATATTATTCCTGCAGCCATTTTCAATGGAAGCTCTACCATAAAGACATTCATCTGAGGGATCATTTTCGCCATTATGGCCATACAGATTTCTATTAAAAATAATACACCTATTATGGGACCTGCCAGTTCAAGGGTAATAATAAAAATTTGACCTGTCATAACTATTATATTTTCTGCAAAACTTCCTGAGATAGATATGGCACCATCCAGAGGTAAAAGAGAAAAAGTCTGCATAATCGCTTTTAAAATTAAAATATGGCCTCCTGTACATAATAAAATTATTATTGTAATGAGACTGTAAAAAAGTTCTACCACTGAAGACTGGGCGCCGAAAGCAGGATCCAGGACTTTACCGAAGGCAAAACCAATTTGAATATCCAGAATTGCAGAGGCAGTTCTGATACCTTCTATAAATAATTTACTGATAAATCCAAGAAATAATCCAAAAAATATTTGCTTCAATACAAGAAACAGAAAAGCAGCCACTGTTTCCGGCAAAGGAGAAACAGGGGAGACAAAAGGCATTATAATCAGAGAAATAAAGCAGGACAGACCTATTTTCATTCTTGCATTTATACTTGTATTTGACCAGAACGGTGCAACCATTATGAAACTGCTTATGCGGATCATTATTAAGAGAAAGTGTATTGTTTTATCGTATGGTATTTCAAACATATCGTGATGCGTGATGCGTGATGCGTGATTTATTATCACTCTTCACTCTTCACTCTTCACCTCCCGCTTTATAAATGAACCGGCTTATTGTTATCTCACTATAATCGTGACGCGTAATGCGTAACGGGTGGGGCGTGATGCGTGATTGGCGTTTATTTAAACGCCCCTGTTCTTCACTTCTCACTCTTCACTTTTCACCCTTCACTATTCACTTTTTGCTTTTCACGACTCACGACTCACGACTCACCCTTCACTTTATATAAAGTGGTATATTATAAAGTATCTGATGGGTAAAAGTAATTATTTTCTGAAGCATCCATGGACCAAGGATAATTATGGCTATAGCGGAAGCAAGGATTCTGGGGGCAAAATTTAACGTGGCTTCATTGAGCTGTGTTACTGCCTGAAAAACAGTAACAATCATACCTACTGTAAGACCTACAAGCACTATAGGTGCTACAATAAGAAAAGCTGTTGCAAAAAATTCCTTTCCCAGTCCTATAACAAAAGCTGTATCCATAATTAAAACCTTTCTCGATTATAGTTGTATTTTTATCTGTTGTGACCCATCACGCGTCACGCATTAGGAGCTCATTAAAACCTGGTAATAATCTCTCTCTGTTAAAACCTTTCTTAATTGAAACTGAGTACGATGGCTCTCACTATAAGGTTCCATCCGTCTACCATAATAAACAGCATAAGTTTCAGAGGCAGAGATATCATCATTGGAGGAACCATCATCATACCCATACCCATAAGGGTAGTAGCTACAACTACATCTATCAATAAAAAGGGTATATATATTAAGAAACCTATCTGAAAAGCAGTCCTGAGTTCGCTTATAATAAAAGACGGTATCAGCACATCTGTCGGTATATCAGTAAGTCTGGCAGGTCTTGGAAGACGGGCAGCCTCTATAAAAACAGCAAGATCTTCTTCTCTTGTCTGTTTGAACATAAATTCCCTCAAAGGCTCACTTCCTTTTGAGAGAGCAGACTGAAAGGATATTTTTTTATCCATATATGGTTTAACTGCTACATCATTTACTTTTTTAAATACAGGGCCCATTATAAAAAGAGTGAGAAATAGTGCCAGCCCTATGATTAACTGATTTGACGGAGTCTGCTGCGTTCCGAGAGCATTACGGGTAAAGGATAGAACTACAACGGTTCTGGTAAAAGAAGTTAACATAATGAGTACTGTCGGTGCCAGTGATAGAACTGTCATGAAGAGCAGTATCTGTAAACTCAGTGATACATCTTCCGGTCTGTCGGATTTTTCTATACCTATTTTAATACTTGGGAGAGGAACCGAGGCGGAAAAAGAACTATCTACAGTCAAAAAAACGAATAATAACAGGAATATGAATATGGTGAAGAGTGAGACGTGAGACGTGAAGGGAGAAGATCTGGTAAAGTGTGAAATTTTGTCTTTTCTGAAATATGTTGAAAAAATCATTTTTTGTCCCCCCTGTTTAATCCGAGTTTACTTAAAAAGTCTTTAAATGAAGGTTCTGTAGAAGTATTTTCTGTGTCAGTTGATTCTTCTTCTGTTTTCTGACTTTCCTGCACAAGTGTTATATGATTGGCATTGGCTGCTATAAGAAGGGTTTTTTCTCCTGATTCAACGAGATAAAGGGAAAGGTTAGGACCGGCATGTAAAATATTTAACAACTTTAAACCTTTTTTATTGAATATAAGTCCTTTTCTGATAAAAATAAATTTTAAGAAAAATACAATAATGTAAAAAATAACGAATACTATTAAAAGGGAAAAGAGCACCCTGACGATGGAAAGTGATGAACTGGGAGGGGGAGTATAGGAGTCTGCCAGGGCGGCAGAAGAGAGACCTGCAAAAAAGAATAAGAAAAATATTTTAGTAATCTGTATATTCTCCATATATAAAAACCTCTTTTTACATATTATCAACAGCTTCCCCGGCCAGTTTACCTTTCCCCATCACCCATCACCCTTGACCCTCCCTACGTTCTTCCTTTTCTCTGTATTTCTTCAAGTGTTTCTGTAACCCTTACGCCGAATTTTTCGTCTATGACAACTACTTCTCCTCTGGCAACAAGTTTATTATTTACCATAAGATCTATAGGCTCGCCGGCAAGCCTGTCCAGTTCAAAAACAGAACCGCTTCCCATATCCAGAACATCTTTCAGATAGAGTACAGCCCTTCCCAGCACTGCTGTGAGTTTCATAGGTACATCCAGGAATAAATCAATAGAATTGGAAGGCCCTCTGTCTCTTGAAGGTACTAACTGGGAAAATTTGGCAGGCTTTACAATCATTTCCTGCTCTGTTTTGCCGGGCGGCATCTGATATGGTATTTCTGCCTGGTAAGCTTTCTGCTGTGGTGCAGGAGGTTCTTCAAATTCATATCCGGATATGGCACCACCGGGTCTTGCAGTAAATTTTTCTTCCTGTAATGAAGGCATTTCGGGAATAGTTCTTTCCGGCTGTAATGGTAGAGGCTGTTCAGGAGCCGTTTCAGTACTTTTACCTGAAAGATAATTAATCCAGTTCTTTGGCACCTGATACATAAAATAACTGTCTATCAGGCTTCCTACTGACAGACTGAAATAAAGTTCTATTGATGGCTCTTTTGTATCAGGTAAATTTCCCGGCATAGTTATTACTGAAATTTCGGGAAAAGAAAAATTTATCTTCTTATTTATTTTACCTGATATGGTAGTAATTGTAGAACTCACTACCTGACTTGCTATTTCACTGAATACACTCTGATGGAGATCATCCAAATCTATAACGGAAACATCTATTTTCTCTCCCATTGCCAGCTGAGTAAAAGGAATGGCATCTTTTAATTTAAATAACATTCTGTCATGGCCGGAAAAGCCTTCTATATATTCTGTTTTTATGGATAAACATTGTTCTGTAAAGGCATCATCTATTTTCAGATTCAATTCTTTCGGGGCAATATTTATAGGTTCTTCAGAGAGCGAAGAAAGGACTATTTCCAGTGATTGCACGAAAGCTTCATCCAGAATAGATATAGTTTCTTTCTCTGAAGGATTGAGTTCTGCTCTGTTCAATCTTTTTCCTCCTTAATGTTCGTGATGCGTGACGCGTGACGCGTAACGCCTTGCATCACCGCCCACTATTCACTGATTGAAACCTTTCCGTTAGTTGCTGATTTGTTAACCATAATGGTAATATCTACTCTTCTGTTAATAGATCTGTTATATTCGGAATTATTCGGTACCTTTGGCCTGTATTCTCCGTAACCGGCAGCAGAAATCCTCCAGGGATCTATATGTCCTTTTTCTATAAGAAATCTCGCCACATTTGTTGCTCTGGCAGTAGACAACTCCCAGTTTGAAGGATATTCTCCCGATTGTATGGGCAGATCACATGTATATCCTTCTACTCTTATACTTGCCTTTTCAGGCAGGTCTTTACAGAGACCGGAAATAGTATTGAGCACCTGAGCCGTGTCAGCTTTGATGACAGCACTGCCTCTCTCGAAAAAACCTTTCCCTGTATTAAGGCTGATAGTAAGTTCATTTTCATTTACTTCTATATTTATAGCTTTGCCGAGTTTTTCCTTCTTTAACTGACTTGAAAGAAGTTCTCCCAGATCATTCAGAAGAGGATTTACATCATCTCTTTTTTCCTCTTCATACAGTTTATCAGCACTTTCATCCTGCTTTATTATTTCTGTAATGCCTGTATATTTTCCTTCTGATTCTCCAGCGGGAATAATACCCGGTTCAGTAGTAAAATTTCTCTGCAGGGCAAATGATATGGGATTAAGCTTTGATGCTTTTACCTCTGCAATTGCATACATTACAACAAAAAAAACCATTAGAAGTGTTATCATATCAGCATAAGTTATAAGCCATCTCTCTTCATTTTCTTCTTCTGTATGTCTCTTATTACGCTTCAAAATATACTCTCCCATCATGATAAATTATATTCCTTTCTCATGATAACATCTTCTACATTAATTTTATACCGGTCTTTCTGTCTATTTCCCGTTGAAAAGAGACTTATGGATCATATTCCGGATATAGTCCTTTTGCCGAAGGTCAGTAATTCTTCTTCGCCATTATACGGGCTCTGTCTTCTTCTTTTAAGTAGGTGCATAATTTTTCCATAACTATAAGAGATGAATCTCCCGAACCGATGGAGAGCACTCCAGCCAGGATCATTTCTTTAATCAGCAATGCTTCTTCTCTTCTTGCCTTGAGTTTTGCGGCAAGAGGCAAAAATATGAGATTGGCAAAGGACACGCCGTAGAAGGTTGCAATAAAGGCAGTAGCTATACCTGTTGCTATCTTATCAGGTTCTCCCAGATTGCCCATTACATGAATAAGACCCATTACAGTACCTATGATACCAAGGGTAGGCGAAAATCCGCCCATGGCTCTCAGAAATTTTTCATAGATTTTTTCCTGTTCTTCCCATATAGATAATTCTGATTCCATAATAGTTCTCACATCATCTATACTGTTTCCGTCTATAAGGAGTTGCAGACTTTTTCTGAAAAATGGATCCTTCTGTATTTTTAGTTCTGGTTCCAGTACTAAAAGCCCACTGTGGCGGGCTTTTTTTGCATATCCTGTAATTATGGGAATAATATCTGCTACCTTCTGTTTGCCCGGAGAAAAACATCTCTTCAGAGCTTCAGGGAATCCTTTTAATTGTTCCATTGTAAATCCCGTACAGGCAGCGGCAAAGGTTCCTATACCTACTATACAGAAGGCAGATAATTTTAAAAGAGAATCAAACCTGAGACCTTCCAATTTTGCTCCTACCAGTATGGCCATCCATCCTAATAATAAACCTGTTACAGTTAAAAGATCCATCTTTTACCTCTTCTTCTGCAGGTATTCGTGACACGTGACGAGTGACACGTGACGCGTAATCATACCTTTTTATTACATTATAAAATATTTATGCTTAACTCGGTCAATAATCTTTAAGATTTTTCTACAGGCGAAGTTATTCTGCGGCGAAATATTACTACCTTCTCTATAATATCTGCCGGCTTTTCTTTTACCACATATTTATACCCGTTCGTCAGGGTTATTACAGTATCAGGCGTTTCCTCTATACATTGTATCAGATCGGAATTTACCACTACAGACATATTATTAAGTCTGGTAAGTTCTATCATACAGGTTCATTTCCCTTCATTAAGTGCGTAACGCGTAACGCGTGACGCGTGACGCGATGAAAATAGCCATAATTTATCAGAGTTATTTTCTTGCAGTCACTTAATTTAAACATATAAGAATTTTCATTTCCTTTAAACTATTGTATAGTTGAGATATGAGAGTTTAGAGTTTAAGGTTAATTTCAATACTCAACCTTCAACGTTAAACAATCTGCCCTGATGGCTTTAAATTCAATACACTATATCCGGCAATCTCCTGCCACGCGTCACGCGTCACGCGTCACGCGTCACGAACCCATTATCTTATCAAATTATTGACTTCTGCAAGCATATCACTTGCAGTGGTTATAACCTTTGAATTTGCCTGGAAAGCTCTCTGGGTAACAATCATCTTTGTAAATTCATCAGACAGTTCCACATTGGAATCTTCGAGATATTCGGCAGTAATACTGCCTCTCTGTCCTGAGAGGGGAACGTCTATCTGGTTAAGTCCTGAATTGGGAGTCTGAATAAAAAGGTTACTTCCTGTTCTGAGAAGTCCTTCAGGATTGCTGAAAGTAGCAAGTGCTACCTGGCCTATTTCTCTGAACTGTCCGTTCGTGGCAGAAGCAATAATAACACCGTCATTGCCTATGGTAAAACCATTTACTGTTCCCAGTGAATATCCGTCCTGGTCACTTGCTGCCAGTGTATTTTCACCTCTTAACTGGGTTGTATCGGCAAACGTAGGGGTAATGTTAAGAGTATCTGCACCGTTGGGAGGAGCAATTGTATAGGTAATGGGATTCATTGTGCTGTTTGCCGCATCGAACTGTCCGTTTACGTCGTAGGCAAGTGTTCCTGTTCCTGTTGCGGCATTACCGTCTATCTGGGCGGCATAATCCCATGTGGACGGAGGGCCCATGGCTGTTTTAGTAAAAGTCATGGTCATGGTATGAGGATTACCGAGTGAATCATATATCTGACTGGTAGTATTGTAGGTAGTTGCCACAGCGCTGTTACCGTCAAGGTTGCCGTTATAGAGTATATTCCTTGTAGGTCCTGCAAAACTGTCAACACCTATAGGTATGTTCAGTGGCACGAGCCTGGTCGTATCTATAACCAGTTCGCCTGTAACGGGATCGGGAGTAACACCATAACCCATTACCTTGTGGCCGAAAGCATCTACCAGATTATTCTGTGAATTAAGGGTAAAGGAACCGTCTCTTGTATAAAGGTAATCTGTGCTTCCTGTTTCCAGGCTCTGAAGAACAAAGAAACCATTTCCTTCAATAGCCATATCGGTAGATCTTCCTGTAGAAGTCAGATTACCCTGTTTGAAATTCTGATCTACAGAACCCAGTCTTGTGCCGAGTCCGACCTGAAGGGGGTTGGAACTTCTTGTGGCACTTCTCAGGGTTGTGGCAAACACCTCTTTGTAGGTTATTCTTGAACCTTTATATCCTGTAGTTCCTACATTCGCAATATTATTACCTATAACATCGAGGCCGTTACTGAAATTCCTGAGACCTGTAACACCTGTCATAAGAGCTCTTAAACTCATAATTATTCCTCCTTTTTCAAAATTTCCTGAATTTGATCAGGATCATATTCATTTCCGTTTACTACGATTTTAGGAGAGCCGTCCTGCATGACTACTTTTTCTACTGTCCCTTTAATTTCATTGCCTTTATCGTCTTTTATTACTACAGATTTATCTATAAAACTGGCGGCCTGATTGACCATCTGAAAGCTCATAAGTTTTTCAAAGGATGAATTCAGATTATTCATCTGTTCAAGCGAGCTGAACTGTGCAAGCTGGGCTATAAATTCCGTATTGTCTGTAGGACTGAGAGGATCCTGATTCTGTAACTGTTTTATCAGAAGTTCCAGAAATTGATCCTTCCCCAGTTCGTTTTTTGTACTTTTCTTTGTAGTTTTAGTGGCTGCTTCTGTCTCGGATGTATTGCCGGTACCGGTGACACCGTTTACCGCATTTACCTGTGACATATTCATTCCTCCTTTCAAACAAAATAGTCCATCTGACTTGTAGTGATTTTATTATTTAATTGAGGAGAGTAGTCTTCTCTGTCATTTTTTATTGAAGGAACATATTTTTTTTCATTGAAATCAGGCATATATTGCTGAAAACCTGACGAAGATCTATCTTCTGTAGAGACGGAAAAATTTCCCAGTTTGAGCCCCTGCTCTGAAAGTGATTGTTTCAACTGATTTAATTGTTCTGATAAAAGATCACCTGTTTGTTTGTTCTGTGTGATAAATCTGGCCGATACCTCTCCTGTGGCGGCCAGATTGACTTCTACCCGCATTCTCCCGAGACTTTCCGGCTCAAGTGTAATAGTTGCCATAGAGTTTTTATCTGTACTGTGCCAGTTAATTTTCTTTACTATCTGAGAAGAGAGATCGACAGACGTAATATCTGTTTTCGTTTCGCTCATATGCTTTGTATGTTCAGGATTTAGCCTGTTATAAGCTATGTTTTCAAGAGTCTTTTGTTGAAGAATAAAAATATCTTTTTCTTCTTTCCCCGACGTATCGGTATGTTTATATTCTGTTTCTTTCCCTGAACTTTTATAGGCTTTTACTGCCTGTTCCAGAGAAGATATGACAGAATTTGCCTCTGATATAATATCAGATACATTCTTTTTTTTATCGGAAGAAGAATCTGTTTTTCTGTCAAATAAATTCAGCAGATCCTGTACTTTTGCCAGAAATGGCGATTTTTCGATAATGCCCTGGAGGTCTTTATAGTCTGATTTCTTTATAATATCTTTCAGTGTATCACCGGATTCTAAAAGCTGTGAAAGCAATTCTTTGATAGATGAAACCGTGTCAGGCAATTCTTCTGATGTACCTGCTGAATTTATTAAATCTTTAAGGGATTGAGAGACTTTTTCCAGAAGTTCTTTAAAATTTTTATCTGTCATAATATTATCTTTAAGAATGGTTTCTGAAAAAACATTTACCACATCGGAAGAATTTTGTAAGGCTCCGGTAATCTCTTCTCCTGATGAAGATATAGTAACATCGCCGGCGAATTTTGATATGATACCGGCCAGTTCTTTACCGATAGAACTTTTCGATTGAAGTCCTGTCAGTATATCAGTCCCTTCTTTATTCACAGAATTATTATTCTGAAGTTCTGACAGAATATCAGACAGTGATTTATTTACAGAACTATTATTCTGAAGTTCTGTTATGATACCGGTCAGTGCTTTATTTGCAGAGCTATTATTCTGAAGTTCTGTTACGATACCGGTCAGTTCTTTATCTGTATAACTCTTCGTCGAAAGCTCTGCCAGAATATCAGTCAGTTCTTTATCTGTATAACTCTTCGTTTGAATTCCTGTCAGTATATCTGCTACATCTTTATTTGTAAAACTATTTGTCGAAAGTTCTGCCAGAATATCAGTCAGTTCCTTATTAAATGGTATAGAAGCCGCTGAAACTTCATTTGCTGGCATTTCGCCTGACGTTGTTTTCACTGTATTTCCGTGATTGTTAATAAAATTCTTCAGATTATCAAGAAATCCGAACTGTGCGGCAAAATAGAAAAATGGATCTGACATAAGGTCTTTCATATCTTTCTCATCATCTGCAGGGGGAGGGGCGAAACGTTCACCTTTGAAAGACGTGATTTCTTTCTCATTTAATTTTTCTGCAAGGATATTACGAAAAGATACCGGGCTGTCAGATTGAACGGTTTTTTCAGCACCTATATCTCCTTTCCCCGTAAGATTGAGCATTTGTACCAGACCTGCGTTTATATTCATAGTAACACCTCCTTGGACAGTTGTAAGTTACCAGTTACCAATTGTAATACCATGTAATGTTATTGTTCCCTGTTCACTGGTTCACTGCTCATTGTTTCCTTTTTCTTCCACCTGTTTTTTCTCCAGTATTTTAATACTTATTACTCCTGCTCTTTCAGGAGCGAAAGCTGTAAGAATGTCAGCTACTACCTTTGGTTTCATGGCAGAAAAGATATTTATTATTATATCGTCATCGAATTTTTCCAGTATAAGAGCAGCCTGTTTCGGTTCCATAGACGTATATATCTGTGCCAGTTCTTCATAGCCTTCAGGGGAATATTCTTTTTTCCCTGTTGCCGGATAGGATATCTTACTTTTATCCTGCGTATTTCCTGTAAAAGCATCAAGATATCTGTCATTATGGGGCATAATTTTATTTTTTATTTCATAGTTACTATCTTCCAGTTTATATTTTTGAATCTCTCCTTTTTCTTCAGCTATGAGAGTATTTACCATGTATTGCCTGTCCAGTCCCAGTGTGTTTGAAACATAGGGTATATCTGAGATATAATAAGATACCTTTGAACCTATCTGAAAGGTATTTGTTTTATACATCCAGATAAAAGCTCCTGATATAGCCAGTAATATAATGATGAATAGAGGTATTAATTTCAAATCAGTTTCCTCCCCCTGTGCCAAACATACTGATCAGGGACGATATTGTATCGGAATATCTGGGTTTTTCTTCAACCTTCTGTTTCAAAAAATTCATTATAGGGTCATTCATTTTAATGGCATAATCAATTTTAGGATTTGAACCGGCTTTATATGCTCCTATCTCTATGAGATCCTTTGCCTCATTATAGGTAGAAATAGTATTCCTGAGTTTTCCCGCACAGGTAAGATGTTTCTCAGACACTACTGCTGGCATGACACGGCTTACACTCTGGAGAACATCTATGGCAGGATAATGGTTTTGATGGGCCATTTTACGGGATAATACTATATGACCGTCCAGTATTGATCTTACTGCATCTGCTATAGGTTCATTCATATCGTCTCCGTCTACGAGAACTGTATAGATGGCAGTTATAGTTCCTGTAGAAGAAGTTCCCGCTCTTTCGAGCAGTTTCGGAAGAAGGGCAAAAACAGAAGGTGTATAGCCTCTTGTTGTGGGAGGTTCTCCTGCGGCAAGTCCGACCTCTCTCTGTGACATGGCAAATCTTGTAACAGAGTCCATCAGCAACATGACATTTAACCCCTGATCCCTGAAATATTCCGCAATGGTTGTGCCCACAAGGGCACCTTTCATTCTTACAAGAGGCGATTGATCAGATGTTGCAACTACTACGACAGAACGTTTTATACCTTCTTCACCGAGATCTTTTTCAATGAACTCCTTTAGCTCTCGTCCTCTTTCTCCTATAAGGGCAATAACGTTGACATCTGCTTCACTGTTACGGGCTATCATACCGAGAAGTGTGCTTTTACCCACACCGCTCCCTGCGAAGAGGCCTATTCTCTGTCCTTTACCGCAGGTAATTTCACTGTCTATGGCTTTAATTCCGAGAGCTATAGGATGGACAATTCTGTCCCTTTCCATAGGGTTTGGCGGTGAATTGTATATGGGAAGTTCCTTGTGATATTTTTTTATTTCTCCTTTACCATCTATAGGATTTCCGAGACCGTCCAGCACTCTTCCCAGTAATTCGTTTCCCACACGGATTTTAAGAGGGCCGCTGCTGGTCTGTACAAAAGCACTCGAAGCTATACCATCCATATTTCCAAGGGGCATAAGTATGACAAAACCTTCCTTGAACCCCACTATTTCAGTAGGTATAAATTCCCCTGATTTTTTACGGATATAACAGAGATCTCCCACAGAACCGGCAGGACCTTCCGATTCTATGGTGACACCTATAAGACGTTTTACCCTTCCGTATACCTTCAGGGTATCAAGGTCTTTGAGTATGGATTTGTATTTCTCCAGACTGATTGTTTCCATTTTCACTATTCACCACTCTCAGTACCGCTACAGGTAAATTTATATGAAAATGATGAAGTTTGCAACTTCACTGGATGTTGATTTTCATATTTGGTTGTGACCGCTCCGGTCATGTCTGTTAGTAACCATTTATCAGCTTCTGCCTGACAGGCTCTTACGAAGAAAAATAATTTGCCTTATATAATTTGTTTTACAGACAATAAATTAACCACTGGTTAATTTCTAATACTTATAGAAAAAACGAATTTTTCTTCTCCAGAGCCCGCCAGGCAGAAGCTTTTTACAGATACCATTTTACCTGTTACGGTACTCAGTATTTCAACTATCCATGATATTTGAAAAACTTCTTCCTATTTCAGAGAGCTGTGTATTAATACGGCCGTCTACCGTACCGGAGGCACTCTCAATGATACAGCCTCCTTCTTCAACCCTCAGATCCTCCACTATCTCCAGTTCTTTAATGTCATCCTGGAGAGCCATTATACGATCCCTGTAACTGTTCAGCCTGCCTACATCCATTCTGTTGGCCCTCAGTGTGATTTTTGTTCTGTCATTTAATTTATTGAGGGCCGTTTCAACCTGTTCAAAAATCATATCCTCATAGGAAGCTGCTTCTCTGCGAAGTATTTTTTCTGCAATTTTCATCGAAAGATCTACTACCTGTGGTTCCAGTTCCTTTATTATCCTTTTACGTTCTGTCAGAGTCTGTTCTATAAGGCTTTTTAATTCTTCCAAGAAAGATGCAAACTGTTTTTCAACCTCTGAAAGGCCATCTTTTTTACCTGTCTGCAGTCCCTCTTTATATCCCTCCTGAAAAGCCTGTTTTTTTATTTCCTGAGCCTCTCTGTGGGCTTCCTGCAAAATTGATCTTGCTTTTTCCTGTGCTTCCTGAACTCTTGCTATAGCATTTTTTGTAGCATTCTGGAGTATGGCATCTGCTTTTTTAGCTGTGTTATCTTCTTCTGCTTTATGAATGTCGCCCGGTTTAATAACTATTTCAGTGGTTTCACAGGATTTCTCATCGTGCTTGTTTACAATAAAATATTCAGATGATACCTTTGCAGCATGAAAAAGCTTAGCCAACTGTTGCTTCTCCCCCTCTGCTTAAATCAACGAGTCCCTGTTCCTCCAGTTTTTTAATCGTTCTTACTATCTTTTTCTGTGCTTCTTCCACTACTGTTACTTTTACTCTTCCCACAGCCGCCATTTCTTCTTCCAGTACAGATCTGGCACGTTCACTTATGTTTTTGGCAAAGGCATTATAAATGGCTTTATCTGTTCCCTTCAGAGCAAGGGCAAGTTCTTTCATCTCTATTTCTCTTATTATTAACTGAATATGTTGATCCGATAGTTTTGCTATATCTTCAAAGACAAATAATTTGGCACTTATTTCTTCTGCTAGGTCAGGATCCCTTACACTCAGTTCCCTGAGTATCGATTTTTCAGTTCCTCTGTCTAACTGGTTAACAAGTTTAACAAGAGAGTCAAGACCTCCGACCTTTTCCTGCTTCTGAGCTGTTACTATATTTCGTCCCAGTACCTTCTGAAGCTGTGTAATGATATCAGGGGAAGGGCTTGTAAGGAGCGCCACTCTCTGGGCTACCTCTGCCTGAAGTTCAGGAGGCAGGGCCGAGATAAAGGCAGCTGCCTGTTTGGGATGCATATAAGCTACAAGCAGTGCTATTACCTGGGGGTGTTCATTCTGTACCAGATATAGTATTTGGCTCACATCTGTTTCCTTCATAAAACTGAAGGAACTGGGAGATCTTGCACAGCTTAATATGCGGTTTATTATTTCATTGGCTTTCTGTTCTCCGAAGGCTTTTTCTAAAATACTTTTTGCGTATTCGACTCCTCCAACACCTATATATTCCTGTGCTATTGCCCTGTTATAAAATTCTTCCATAAGAGCAAGAGTGACATTTCTTGGAACCTGTTTTAAAGAGGTAAGGCCCAGTGTTATTTCTTCTATTTCCAGTTCGTCAAGATTGGAAAAAACATTGGATGCCACCTCTTCTCCGAGTATGGTAAGGATAATTGCACATTTCTGTCTTCCTGAAAGGGCATTGTATGTTTCTTCTTCTTCTTTTGAAAGAATAGTAACCCTTCCTTCATGTTTTGTGTCAGATTTTTCCAGAGCGTTCATCGCATCTTTTATAACATCGCTTTTATCCATAGCTTCTGCCTGTGCCATTTAATTATCCACCTTTCTACGATAAATTATTCATCTTCTGCAAGCCATACTCTGAAGAGAACCGCTATGTTTTCCGGAGTCTCTTTGGCAACTCCCTGTATTCGTTCCATAAGATGGTCAACCTGGGCCTTCTTTTTCTTGTCTTCCAGCGAGAGGACAGGTTCTGTAAGGCCTAGATCTATTTCGCCTGGTTTCAATTTATCTTCCAGTGACAGAGGCATCTCTTCTGCTGTAATTGCAGGAGGCATTTCTTCTTTTTCTTCTACTCTGATAAGGACTTTTCTCCTTGATAACAGGATTGTTATGGCAAGGAGGACGGCTATAAGAGCTACCATAATATATACATATTTGAAAGGTATCATACCTGCTAACTTCTCGCCTGCTCCTGCGGCAGGTAACTGCTGTGGTATGCCGTTAAACGCTATAGATGCTACTTTTATCTGATCCCTCTGACTGTTTAAACCTATAGAACTGGATACAAGATCTTTAATATTT
>JAKPQU010000152.1 GCA_029555925.1 Bacillota bacterium | reverse complement strand
GATATAACTTATCCGTGATTATGGTTTACTCCAACAGGCTGTACCTTCTTGCTGATTGGTACAGGCAGATATGGGCCGAAAGCATAGGAAAGAAGCTTAATCTCAAAAAAGAAACGGTCAATGTTGGTCAGACTCCTGTAAAAGCTCTTGGCGCTACTGATCAGCACTCGCAGGTTCAGCTTTATAACGAAGGGCCAAAAGATAAAATAATAACTCTTATAAAGCTTGAAAACTTTGAAAGGGAAGTTTTTATTCCCAAAATACATGAAGATATTGCAGAACTGAAGTATCTTGGTGGAAGAAAGCTTTCTGAGCTTCTTAACACGGAGCTTGCAGGCACTGAGTATGCGCTTTTGGAACACGAGAGACCCAATATGAGAGTTACCTTTCCCAGAATCAGTGCCTATAACATAGGGGAGTTTATTTTCATGTATGAATTTTCAACTGCTGTGATGGGAGGCCTTTTGCAGGTTGATCCTTATGACCAGCCCGGTGTAGAGCTTGGGAAAAAGGTTACGTATGCTCTTATGGGGCGTGAAGGGTACGAGGATCTTGCCGCAGAGGTTATGAAAAAAATACAGGTAAAAAATAGGGTGATTATGTGATAATAGGAGTAACAGGGTTTGCAGGCAGCGGAAAATCTTATGTTTCGAAAATCATGAAAGAAAAAGCAGAGTCAGCGCTTATGAAAAAGGTTTTAATCATTGATGCAGACAGGGTCGGACACGATGTCCTTTCCCTGTTTTTTATCCGGCAGGAACTTGTAAAAGCTTTCGGAAAAGATATTTTAAATGAAAACGGAGAGATAGACAGAAAAGTTCTGGGCAGAAAAGTATTTTCAAGCCGTGCCAAACTTGCGGTTTTAAATGCCGTTGTTCATCCTGTCATAAGACAGGAAGTGGAGAAAATGTTAAAAGAAAAAGAAAAAAGTTATGATATAATTATAATCGATGCAGCATTGTTAGATCAGATAAAACTGGCTGAAATGTGTAGCATAATAGTACTTGTGGAATGCTCCGAGGATAAACGTGTGGACAGGTTAGTTCTGAATAGAGGTATCCCTATAGAAAAAGCATATGCTATTGTACAGTCTCAGAAAGAACTCAATCTGGGAAGATCAGATTTCAAAATTATAAACGAAGGAAATTTTGAAAGCACCTGCAGGCAGGTTGAAAACTTTCTAAGACAGCTTACGTCGGTGGAGTAATGGGGTTTTATTTTCTGGATAAATAGAAATAACTTAAAAAAAGTTATCCAATTCTTTATTGCGGAGGTGCTAAAGGTGAAGAAACTTCTTATTGTTCTGCTTGTTGCTCTTTTTGCTACATTTGCATTTGCAGACAAGGTAACGGT
>JAKPQU010000099.1 GCA_029555925.1 Bacillota bacterium | reverse complement strand
ATGTTGTCAGGGTATCAGGCATGGATACCATAACCTCGGCCTCTCCCTTCTCATCGGTTATTATATTGGGATTAAAATAGGCTGTATCGGGGAAATAAGAACGGGTAAAATCAGGCTGCACCATGGGAGCACCTCCTCCGTCTTTTCCTCCGTCTGCTCTTGCCGGTGCTTTTTTATCGGACACAGAATTTAACATAGTATGTTCATCTTCACATTGTGATTTACACAGGTCATCTCTTTCTCTGTAGCCATAATAATAAGGCCCTCCGTAAACACTGCCGTCGGAACCATAGGTATAAATCCTGTTTTCTCTGTTCCCGTAAAAGAATTTCTGAATATTAGGAGTCGTCTCACTCACTACAGCATAGACCGACTCATCTGCTATTCCCATACATAACTGGCCTGTCACAGGGTTCCCGTTACTGTCCACTGTTTTCAATATGAATTTCGCAGTATCACGGGGACGGTATTTCTCCTTATCTGACTCTATGCTTACTGTCAGAAATTTATCCTTCGAAGGACATACTATCTTCTTTGACTGATAGTAAAAATTTCCATCATAGTAAAAACTTACCGTAACATAAAATGTAGGACTGAACTCCGGTGTTATCTTCACACTCAAACTTCCTGTACGGTTCGAAAAATCCATTATCTCCTCATGAAATACCTTCTCTCCCTCCACTGTCACAAGCCCCTTCACTCCCTCAAAAGGACTCACTATCATGAAATTCGCTGTATCTCCCGCACTGTAATAATTCTTATCGGGAATTATCTCAAGGTTACTGAAACGATACCAGTTATAATATCCTCCTCCATAACAGTATACATAACCGGTCGATTTTATCTCATTTCTGTTCTGATCCAATCCCTTACAGTTAAATTCATAATACCCTTCCTTATCCAGAAGGACATCGTAATAGCACAGACCATTACTGTCTGTCTTTATCTCTGCTGTCTTCACGTCTTTCCATTCCCATTTCTTTTCACTTTCATTATATTTCTCATACCTTCCTGTCAGGGTTAAAGACGCCGCTACAGGCTTATCTTTATAATCCTTCGCTTCTATCTTCAAATGGGCCTTCTCTCCAGGTCGATAGAAATATTTCTCCGGAGTTATCGTTATATAATAGGCTCCTCTCGTTATCAGAAGCGTCGTTCCTCCCGTTACCTCTCTCCGGCTCTCATCTGTCATCCTCACCGTTACCGTGTAATTTGCATCATAATCTACCTTCGATGCCTCACACACAAAAGTTCCTTTCCCGTTCTTATCCGTTTTTCCTTTCCCTGATGAGATAAATTCTCCTCCGTAATTACTGTAAGGGTTAATAAAACAATCTTCTTCCCACCAGTAATACCAGTGCCAGGGGTAATAATAACTCCTGTATATCTCATAGGTATAATCAGTATCGGGGACAGGAGAACCGAAATAATATTTTACATCCATATTAAAGGTCATCTTCTCCCCCTGCACATACTGCTCTTTTCCGGGAGATACCTTTATCTCGAACTCGGGCTTCCTGTACTCCTCTACCTGGAAATAACCATAAGCCTGCTGATTGTTCTTTACTTTACAGGTTATATTATAGGTGCCAAGAGCAGGCTCTTTCGATAACATAAATTCGCCGCTTATATTTCCATAGTCATCTGTCTTGAGGGTCTTTTTATATAATTCCGCGCTCTGGCTGTCACTTATCTTTACCTCTATGTCTTCTCCTGACAGATAGTCAAATCGGTTACCTCTTTCCATCCTCAGTATTCCTTTAAAATTTACCTTCTGATCGGGACGATATACAGGTCTATCCGTATATATATAACCTTTCAATAATTCTTGCTCCGCCGGAACTGTCACACTTACCTCCGCACTGTCAGAACCTTTTACGCCGGTAATCCTCAATGAAATGCCGGGCGTTACATCCTTTAAATCCTGAAGATATATCGTCACAATTCCGCTTTTATCCGTTTTATATGCTTTCACTTCTTTTCCGGCATATACCTTTACGTCAAAACCTTCTACAGGGTTGCCGCTCTTATAATCCTGGCTGTATATGATTAAGCCCTCCTTTGAGGCTTTCACTGACATGGCAAGCTTACTCACACGAAAGCTATTTCCGTATTTCGCTTTAGGACTCGAACACAGCAGATAATAATACCCTGAAGCAAGAGCCGGTAATTCAACATTCTCATAACCATCCCAGTAATCGGAACTGTAGGTCTTCATGGTTATCTTCTTTGTGAATTCTTCCAACGGCTCATTCTGTTTTATCCACTCATCAACAGTAGTACCTGACAGATTTTCCGGAAGCTTATATAATTTTATACTCACTTTTTCCGTAAAATCACCTTTTCTGTCAAGATAATAATAGTATAAATATACATTTACATTGAGCTTTTCTCCGGGGTAATGATAGTTACTGTTAAAGTAATAACTCATACTGTAAGAGGGCTGGTTCTCCGCAAGGCCGGGG
>JAKPQU010000048.1 GCA_029555925.1 Bacillota bacterium | reverse complement strand
CCAACTGAAATTCCAGCGCAAAAACCAACTGAAATTCCAGCGCAAAAACCAACTGAAATTCCAGCGCAAAAACCAACTGAAACTCCAGCGCAGAAACCGACTGAAATTCCAGCGCAGAAACCGGCTGAAACTCCTGCTGTGACACCTACACCTGAGGATGTAACGATTTCATCCAGTTTTGACAGGAATGAAGGGGCACTCTTCGGTATAAATGCAGTTCATCAGACTATATTCAAAGAATTAATACCTTACTATAAAAAAACCGGCGGAAAATGGATTATTATTAACGGCCTGTGCTGGGCAAAGAAAAAACCTCCTATGTGGAGTAAAATAGATGAAGAAATAAACTCCATTTACAACAGCGGCTTTTCTATAATAATAGAAATAAATATTGAACCTAAAGAACAGGGAGGAGCAGCAGACTTTCCTTCATCTCCCGATGATTACAGTAAATTTATGTTTCGATGTGCAGCAAGGTATGATGGAGACGGAGATTATAATAATGACGGCATATCAGACGGGCCTCCATTGCCTAAAATTAATTACTGGAAAATTTTAAACGAGCCCAATTTAAATAGATACTGGGAAGATACACCGGCAAATTACGCAAAACTGCTCAGACTGTCTGCAGAAAATGTCCATAAAGCCAATCCTGATGGAAAAATAATTTTTGGCGGTATATCCAATAAAAATATTCTTATGGACGAAAAGGTAAATACAACCTTCCTTGATAATCTCTTTAAATTCACTTTTCCTGATGGCAAAAAAGTTCAGGATTATCTCGATTATATGAACTTCCATTATCATGGAACATCCAGAGATATGGATGATTTTTTACAAAATCAGATGAAAACAATGAAAAAATATAATATTAAGAAGCCTTTTATAATGGGAGAAATCGCCTGTCCCGGAGGAATAAAATTCAGTTTTGAAGAGGGACAGACAATAAATGCTTCTCTGGAAAGCCAGGCATCAGAAATAGTTAAGATGTTTATAATAGCTCTTGCCAGAGGGGCAGAGAAGATTATCTATCAATCTATTTCCGATCAGAAAAAACAGTTAAAGGATTCTCTGTCCAATGATACAATATTCGTATCAAATGAAACAGTAGAAGATATTTATCAACATGATATATTATCTTATGACGGATTATATTATTTTGACTTCGATGCAAAACCTGCTATGTTCTGCTATAAGGTTCTCACAGAAAAGCTCAGGAATAGAAAAATAAGTCACGAATTACTTGGAGTGGCAGAAGGGGTAAGATGTTTTATCTTCGTAAAAAATAAAGATTTCCCGTCATCAGACGATACACCTCTTTATGTACTCTGGAATGAAACTGATAAAAAACAGAACTTATCACTTGCTCTGCCATGGAAAAAAGCAAAACTGACAAGTTTCGTTCTTCTCCAGGGAGAGGAAATATTTACAAGTGACCTGGAACAGAAGAGCGGAAATTTTGATATACATCTGGCAAAAGAGCCTGTAATAATTGAGTTTGCACCGTAATCAGTGAAAAGTGAGTGGTGACAAGTGAAATGTCTCATTCTATTTACTTTTCACCTTTCACGATTGAATAAAATATATTGCAAATTTCTATGACTTCAATTATAATACTTTTCACTGATTATAATGACCAGTAACCGTTCACTGGTCACAGGTCACTGATAAAGGAGTTAACTTATGCAACATATTCCATTTACGAGCAATCATACAGATCACTGTACAGATAAAGGGTTCAGATTTGAATTTTTCTGTGAAAAATGTCATGACGGTTTTATGACAGAATTTAAAACCTTCGGTATAGGAACATTAAATACTTTACTTGATATGGGAGAAAGTCTGTTTGGAGGTTTTTTTCATCAGGCAAGCAGCCTGGCTCAGAGGGTTCATTCTGCTTCATGGGAGAGAGCCAAAGACAGTGCCTTCCTGGAAGCAGTGGAAGAAGCAAAAAAGCATTTCCACCGATGTTCCAGATGTGCAAATTACTTCTGTAACAGATGCTGGAACCCCGAGCAGGGACTCTGTACACACTGTGCCCCCTTTTTAGAACAGGAAATAGAATCTGCCAAAAGACAGGCTGCCATAGAACAGGCTCATGAAAAAGTAAGAAGCAGAACCTATATAACAGATGAAGATGTAGATATTGATATGCAGGTAACATGTCCTGCCTGTAACGCCCCCACAGGAAAAGCAAAATTCTGTCCCAATTGCGGAGCAAAAACAGGTGTAAAAAAAGTCTGTTCCAGATGTAAAACAGAAATGTCGCCTTCTGTAAAATTTTGTCCTGAATGTGGTGCAAAAAATTAAAGGAATTTTAAAGGACTTTATAGAAATTAAATCAGGTGATATATATTTTACGGGTTTCAGACTGAAAATGCAAAGAAAGTCTGACATCCGGCAGAGAGGTGTATAGATTTGACCTGTTCAACATGTAAAACAGAAAATGAAAATAATTATAAGTATTGTTTTCAATGTGGCATGTCTCTAAAGACAGATACAGAATCTGCAGAAAAACTGCTTACAGATGAAGAAGTAAATAATTTATTGAGATTCTCTTATGTATTTGAAATAAATAATCTTGTGGACCAGGCAATAGAAGCCTGCAGTGCAATTGCAGAAGTCCATCCGGAATGGGCAGATGTGCATTTTAAACTTGCCAGAGCATATGAAGCAAAAGGCTCTCATGGGAAAGCCATTGCCGAATATAAAAAAGCTATAGCCATAAACCCTGAATATGTAGATGCATGCAGGTGCCTCGGAGAACTGTACAGTGATGAAGGATTTTACAATGAAGCTATTGAACAGTTCACTGTTGTATTGAATACAAAGGTTAAGTTTGATTATGCTGATATACACAGGCATAAAGGGTTCGCTCTGGAAAAAATCGGTAAAGAAGAACAGGCAATAGAAGAATATAAAAAAGCCCTTGAAATCAACCCTGATTACAGTGAAGCAAATTTTAATATGGCAAAAATCTGTTACAGAAAAAAATCCTTTAATGAAGCCATGGAATATATATCCAGAGCACTGAAAAGAGTTCCTGAAAATAAAAAATTAACAGACCTGGAAAAGGAAATCAAAAAAAAATTAGTGTAATCCTGCCGGAGAGTTAGAATATGGAAAGAGATCCTTATAAAGTTTTAGCTATACCCCCTTTATCTTCTGAAAATGAAATAGAGAAAGCTTACCGCAAAAAAACCAGGATGTATAATCCGGAGGTAAATCCCGGCTCGAAGCAGTGGGCTGAAAGAAAATTAAAAGAAGTTACAGAGGCATATAACATATTAAATAATCCTGCAAAAAGGAAAGAATATGATATGTCTCCTCATTTTCATCTCAGAAGGATCAGGAAAATCCATGGAAAAACTACAAAAAAAATCACTACAGATCTCTTGCCGGAAGGTAAACCTACCTTCAAGGAATCCAGTTCTCTGCTGGACAGGATAAAGTCCATCTTTTATAAACCTCCAGAACCGGAAAAAATTGTTAACTACAATCCGAAAGAAGCAGATATGCACTTCGCTCTCGGCATATCACTCTGTGATAATATAAAATTCATAGAACAGGCGCCGAATGAATTTGAAAAAGCAATCCAGTTTGATCCTAACCATATAGAAGCTCATTATAATATAGGTATCGTTTATTATAAACTGGGACAGTTTGAAGAAGCGTCAATACATTTTCAGAAGGTCCTTGCACTGGATAAAAATGATGCAGGTGCTTTTACTATGATGAGTATTTTGAGAGATGAGTAATGGAATCGTGACGCGTGACGCGTGACGCGTAAAAACCGCATCACTTAAACAATTCTTTATATTCCTGAGGTACTGTATTTATGAAATGTTTTTTTGTAAGTCTTGGATGTCCGAAAAATCTGGTAGATTCTGAAATTATGCGGGCTTTACTTGCAAAAGAAGGCCATGAGATTACATGTTCCGAGAAAGATGCAGAGGTAATTATAGTAAACACCTGCGGTTTTATTGAAAGTGCAAAAGAAGAATCTATAGAAACCATACTGGAAATGGCTTTAAATAAAGAGACAGGTTCATGTAAAGCTCTTATAGTTACAGGCTGTATGGCACAGAGATATTCAAAGGACATGAAAAAAGAAATACCTGAAGTGGACGCCTTTATAGGGACAGGTGAATTCCACCGCATTACAGAGGTTTTACATGATCTGAAAGAAAATGAAACGATAGAACTTGTGTCAGACCCTGAATATGTCTGGCGCTCCGACATGCCAAGACTTGTATCCACCCCTTTTTATTATGCCTATCTGAAAATAGGAGAAGGGTGCAGTCATAAATGCAGTTTCTGTATTATACCTCAGTTAAGAGGGTCTTACAGAAGCAGACCTGTCAGGGATATAGTGGAAGAAACCCGCAGTCTTGCCGGTCAGGGCGTTAAAGAAATTATTATCATAGCACAGGATCCCACTCAGTACGGTTATGATCTGCCTGAAAAACCAGAGCTTGTAACACTACTTAAAGAAATAGAAAAAATAGAAGGTATCAGATGGATAAGAATTCTTTATCTTTATCCCACTTCCATTTCCGACGAATTACTCAATGTGATAAAAGAATCGGACAAAATATGCAAATATATTGATTTACCACTCCAGCACTGTGAACATAAAATACTTAAAGCCATGGGAAGAAGGGGAAATAAAGAAGATTACCTGAATTTAATAAAAAAAATAAAAGAGAAAATTCCTGAAGTAACACTGAGAACAGCCCTTATTGTAGGATTTCCCGGTGAAAGAGACGAACATTTCGAAAGTCTTCTGGATTTTGTAGAGAAAGCAGAATTTGACAGACTCGGTGCCTTTGAATATTCAAAGGAAGAAGGAACAGAAGCAGAAAAACTTAAAGGCCATGTGAGTAAAAAGACAAAGAAAGAAAGACTACACCGCATCATGACACTTCAGAAAAAAATTTCTCTGAAGAAAAACAAATCCCTCATTGGCTCAGTAGAGGAAGTAATAATAGAAAATACGTCCGGTAAAGGCAAATATAAAGTTCAGGGCAGAACCAGAAGAGATACTCCCGATATAGACGGTGCTATTTATCTTCTTCCTTCGGATGTACAGCCAGGGGATATAGTAAAAGCCAGGGTTACAGGGGCAAAGGAATATGACCTTTACGGAGAAATAATCACTGATTACAGGTAAATTTATATGAAAATGATGAAGTTTGCACCTTCACTGGATGTTGATTTTCATATTTAGTTGTGACCGCTCCGGTCATATCTGTTAGTAACCATTTATCAGCTTCTGTCTGACAGGCTCTTACGAAGAAAAATAATTTGCCTTATTTAATTTGTTTTACAGACAATTTCTTTTTCTGCCTGCCATCCTGCTCCCAGTTCTTTAACCTGCTGAAAATATGCCTTTGCTTCACTGTATTTCTGCTTTTCATAAAGACTTTTGGCCACAACATGAGCACTTATCCTCTCTTCACACTTCACTCTTCACACTTCACGCCTCTCATATAAAACAAATATAATCTCAGGCAGGAAAATAATAAAAATAATTGAATTTTTAACGATCATAAATCAACGGAAAGAGGTGAGCTCTTTTGGAGAGAGCAACTATAAGAGATATCTCAAAATATGACGGACAGGAAGTAGAAATAAGAGGATGGGTTTATAATAAACGTTCCAGCGGGAAAATACATTTCCTTATGATAAGAGACGGTACGGGAATCATACAGGGTGTGGCAGGTAAAAATGACGTTTCTCCTGAAGTATTCGAAAGCTTCAATCCTCTCACACAGGAATCGTCCATAATAGTAACTGGAAAAGTTAGAGAAGATAAAAGAGCGCCGGGAGGATATGAACTTACTCTTACAGGACTTAAAACAATACAGATAGTAAAAGATTATCCCATATCCCCGAAAGAACATGGCGTGGAATTCCTTATGGCACACAGACATTTATGGCTCAGGTCAAAAAAACAGCATGCCATTATGTTAATTAGACATGAAATAATAAAATCCATAAGGAATTTTTTAGATGACAATGGATTTATACTTATGGATACACCAATACTTACACCATCTGCCTGTGAAGGAACAACAACACTGTTTGAAACACCCTATTTCGACACCAAAGCCTATCTTGCTCAGAGCGGACAGTTATATAATGAAGCAAATTGTATGGCTCTCGGGAAAGTTTACTGTTTCGGCCCCACTTTCAGGGCGGAAAAATCAAAAACCAGACGTCATCTGATGGAATTCTGGATGGTTGAACCTGAAATGGCCTATGTGGAACTGGAAGAAAACATGGACATACAGGAACAGTTTGTATCATATATAGTGAAAAAAGTCCTGGAAAACAGGATGGAAGAACTTAAAACACTTGAACGTAACATTGCCCCTCTGGAAAATATAAAACCGCCGTTCCCCAGGATAACCTATGATGATGCAGTAAAAATTCTGAAAGATAAAGGACTTCCTTTCGAATGGGGCGGAGACCTGGGAGCACCGGATGAAACAGCTATTTCAGAGAATTTTGACAGGCCCGTATTTATAAGCCATTATCCGACAAAATGTAAAGCTTTCTATATGAAACCGAAGGAAGACAGACCGGAAGTATGTCTCGGAGCAGATCTTATTGCACCGGAAGGATACGGTGAAATCATAGGAGGAGGAGAGAGAATCTCAGACCCGGAACTGCTCCTCAAACGTATCGAAGAACATAATCTCCCTAAAGAAGATTATCAGTGGTACATAGATTTAAGAACTTACGGAACTGTACCTCATTCAGGCTTCGGCCTCGGTGTAGAAAGAACTGTTGCATGGATATGCGGACTCAAACATATAAGGGAAACTATCCCCTATCCGAGAATGCTGGAAAGGATTTATCCGTAATTTTAAATCGTGACGCGTGACGCGTAACGCGTAACGCGTCACGCGTTACGAACAAAACTATGCATATACATGAATTTCAAAAACTAATAGAAGACATTTATCTTGAAAAAGACAGTAACCGGGGTATAGAAAAGAGTTTTCTCTGGCTTGTGGAAGAAGTGGGAGAACTTGCCGAAGCCATAAGGGAAGGAGACCTGGAACAGCAGAAACTCGAATTCGGAGACTGCCTGGCATGGCTTGTCACAATAGCAAGTATGGCAGGAATAAATATGGAAGAAGCTTCTTCTATATATCACAACGGCTGTCCCAAATGTAAAACAATACCATGCAGATGTAAGGAAAAAAAGAAAACATGAAAATAAATTTCGAACTTTATAAGAGTGAAGACTATTCTGAACTTAAAGATATGATACTCGGTCTTTACAGTGAAGATCCTCCCAGTGTGCCTATGGCAGAAGAAAAAATTCTTAAAACTGTGAAAGAACTGGCCAATCATAGGGATAAAGGTCAGATTATATTATTCAGAGTAAATAATAAAACAGCCGGTTATGGCATCATAATCTTCTTCTGGAGCAATGAATACGGAGGAAATATTATATATATTGATGAACTGTTTGTAAAAGAGGAGTGGAGGAGTAAAAAAATAGGTACGTCCTTTTTTAATTATCTCCTGGAAAATTTCAAGGATAAAGCAGTGGCATTAAAACTGGAAGTAACCCCGCGGAATGTAAGAGCAAGGAAGTATTATGAAAATATGGGCTTTAAAGAAACAAGAAATGTTCATTTACTGAAAACTATTTAACAATATGTTGGTGCGGTAAATGTTGTGCGTGATGCGTGATGTACGTGACGCGTAATGCGTGACGCGTGACGCGAAGGGTAAGCCTGTTCACTACTCACAACTCACTTTTCACTACTCACTTTTCACTTATTGCCATAAAGACTCTTAAATGATATAATTACATGAGATAAATTACATAAAAGAAAGAAGTGATTTTATGGCTCAAATGAGAAGAATGAGCAAAGAAGCTATGAACCTGTGGGCGGCTAAAATGGGTAAGAAAGATGAAAAACTTACTGAAAAAGAAATTCAGTCTGCTGCTGAAACCTTTGTAAAAGCCATAAAAGACAGTGAAAAGAAAAAGAAAGTGCAGTTCAATACAATAGCTCTTGCAAAAAGTCAGACCCATGTTCTTGCAGAACAGGATCTCACGCCTCAATTGAAAGCAAAGGTAGATAATTTCAACCGCTTCGAAAGAGGAATAAAGAAAACTGAAGCAGCTTCAGCAAGAATTAAAGCACAGGTTACAAAGCAATTTTAGTAAAAATTTTAAGGAGTATTTTTAATGATTGAATCCTTTGCTCCTGTCAGAATCGATCTGGCAGGAGGCACACTCGATATTTATCCCCTTTATATCTTTGAAGATACCGGCATAACAGTAAACATAGCAATTAATCTTATGAGTCATGTACAGATTATCCCCGGAGGAAAAACCTTCAAATTTCATTCAAAAGACATGAACATGAAAGCAGAAACAGATAACCTGAACAGCCTTTTTGACGGGAATTTCGACCTCATAGCAAGAGCCGTAAAATTCTACTGTCCTGAAAGTCCTATGGAGATTATTACAAATAATCCCATACCTAAAGGTTCAGGCCTTGGAGCTTCATCTTCCCTGCTTATGGCACTGAGCGGTGCACTGAACAGACTTTCAGGAAAGGGATATGATAGAACACAGATTATTGACCTGGGCGCAAATATAGAAGCAAAATCCATCAAAATACCGACGGGGAAACAGGATTATTATGCAGCCGTATACGGAGGAGTAAATGCCATATGGTTTAAATATGACGGAGTAGAAGTAGAAAAACTCCTTAAAGAAGAACATGATATAAAAGAACTGGAAAAAAGAATTATATTAACCTATACAGGAGAATCCAGGTTTTCCGGCACAAATAACTGGGAAATGATGAAAAGATATATTGACGGCAAAGCAGTGGGGCCTATGAAAAACATAAAGAAAACTGCTGAAAAAATGAGGCTTTCTATAATCAATAAAGATTTCTCTTCCCTCTCTTCTATTCTGGCAGAAGAATGGGAAAACAGAAAAAACCTTGCAGAAGGCGTTACAACGGAAAAAATAGAATTCTTAATGGAAAGAGCCGGGAAAGCCGGAGCTATGGCCAGTAAAATCTGCGGTGCCGGCGGCGGTGGATGTATGATATCACTGGTAGAACCGGAAAAGAAGGAACATGTTGTTTCTGCCCTGGAAGAGGGAGGAGCAAAAGTAATGGAATTTTCAATAGATACCGAAGGGATAAGGGTTTTAGAGAATCGTGACGCGTGACGCGTGACGGGAAAGTAAATTTAATCCCTGATTGTAAAGGATTTAGTTATTATGATAAGTAAACATGTAAAAATACCGAAGGATCTCCATGCAAGACCTGCCACATTACTCATACAGAAAGTACAGGAATTTCCCGGCACAAAAGTGTGGCTTGAAAATAAAGGAAAAAAAATTCAGACAAACAGTTTAATAGGCATACTCTCTATGGGACTGAAAAAAGATGATGAAATAATCATGGAAGTAGAAGGAGAAGAAGCAGTAGCAGAAATTTTAAAAGATTTTATAGAAAAAGGAATGGAAACAGTATAAGATAGTGAAGTGTCGGGTTGAGAATTAAAATTAACCTTGAACTCTCAACTCTCAACTATATTTAATCAGAATGAAAATTTCTATCCATTAAATTTATAATGGCAGAAATAGCTAAAGATTTTACAGAGAGGCTGAAAACATTGGATAAAAGTGAAATAATTTCTCCCGGCATCGGAGCAGGGAGGATTTTTATTATAAAAAAATCAGATAAAATATCTCATAGGGAGTTCTCCTCCGTAGAAGAAGAAAAAAATCGATTAACACAGGCAGTCCTTACATGTAAAGAAGAACTGGAACAGTTAAGAGACAAAACGTCACAGAAACTTTCAGAAAAAGAAGCCCTCATATTTGAAGCCCATCTGTGTTTTCTCCAGGACCCCATGTTGATAGATGGCACGGTTGAAATAATAGAAAAAGAAAAAATAAAAGCAGAAGAAGCACTTCAGAATAAATTAAAAGAACTGGAAGTACTATTTTCTCAGATACAGGGTCAACTGTTTCAAAATCGCTGGTCTGATCTTAAAGATGTAGCGGGAAGAATTCTCAGAATTTTAACAGGAAGAAAAAACAGTACAGAAGAGGATGAAAAAATAATATTAATATCGCCTGAAATAACTCCTTCAGAAATACTGGAACATGTTGAGATGTTATCCGGAATAATTACGGAGAAGGGTTCAATAAATTCACACAGTTCCATCCTGGCAAGAGCCCTTAAAATACCGGGAATGATAAAGACTGATGCAAAAACTTCCCTGAAAGAAGGAGAAGAAATAATTCTTGACTGTAACGAAGGATTCGTCATTTCTCATAAAGACGAAGAAAAGTTCAGAAATTATAAAAATAAAATTACCGCCCTTTCTGAAACATTATTGACAGAGCCTTACCCTGAAGTTACATTCACAGCGGACGGAGAAAGAATTATCCTTTTTACAAATATCCTTCATTATAAAGAAGTGCAGGATGTAATAAACTCGCAGGCAGAAGGGGTGGGTATATACAGAACGGAATTTGCCTATCTTAACCGTATGCCGTCAGAAAAAGATTTATATGAAGATTATAAAAAAATCTTAGAGAAATTATCCCCTCTTCCCGTAACATTCCGAACTCTTGACCTGGGGGCAGACAAATGGCCGTCATACCTCCCGCCTCTTAAAGAAAATAATCCTTCTCTCGGTCTGAGAGGCATAAGATATTCACTCTGGAACGAAGAAATCTTCACTGTTCAGGTAAAAGCAATAGTAAAAGCTTCTGTTTACGGTAATCCACGGATAATACTTCCTATGATATCATGCCGTGACGATGTAATAAAAGCAAAAAGTATTATAAAAAAAATCTGCGGAGAATTAAATATAAAAATGCCTCCTCTTGGTATTATGCTTGAGACTCCTGCTTCAATACTCTGTATGGAAACAATGATTTCGGAAATAGATTTTATGAGTATAGGCACAAATGATCTGGTTCAATACACCATGGCTGCAGATCGTGAATCACCTGATGTAAAAGACTGGTATCAATCGATACACCCTGCCATGTTAAAACTTTATGCCATGGCTGCAGATACGGCAGAAAAACATGGACTCTATGTAAGTGTATGCGGAGAAATAGGAGGAGATTCGGAGATAATTCCTGTTTTAATCGGATGCGGCATAAAGCAGTTCAGTATGGTACCGGGGAATATAGGTCACATAAGAGAAACGATAAAATCACTGAATTATAAATCATTAAAAGAACTGGCCCGTAAAGCATGCAACTGTAACACCAGTGAAGAAGTAAGAAATATTTTTTCAGTAAATGAAAATCGTAATGCGTGATACGTGACGGGGGGCTTATGGTTCCTCCTATGGATTTCATAGAAATACTAACGTAAGAAGATTTCTTTCTATGATACCTGTAATAAGCATCTTTATCTTTTCTTTTTGTTCCATCTATATCATCAAATTCTTTCTTTATTCGGCCTTAACGAAAAATACGGGTAGTTTCGTTAAAGGATTCCCCCTGAATAAATAGAATAAAAGCAGATCAAACTACCATTGAAAGGGGAATTGCCCTGTGATTATAGATGCCCATGCCCACATACAGGAACTCAAAGGTTCAAGCTGGGATTCGCCTCCTGAAAGACTCTTAACATTAATGGACAGAGCAGGTATTGATAAAGCCATTGTAATGACCTATTCCGATATGCCCGGAAGTGATACGGAACTTCTCCGTTATGTATCGGAAGCTACTGAAAAACATTCAGGAAGACTGATAGGGTTTGCAAGGTTAAATCCTGCCTATGGTATAGTAGCTGAAGAATTACTGGTTCTTGCCATAACAAAACTCAGAATGAAAGGTCTGAAACTCCATCCCGTAGGTTATGGCATTCATCCTGGAAATGAACTGACTGTAAGACTCATAAAAAAAGCTGCAGAATTTGATGCGCCCACACTGTTTCACTGCGGTGATGAAGAATATACATTACCTCTTCAGATTGCAGAGGCGGCAAAACAATGTCCTGAAGCTACCATTATTCTGGGACATATGGGAGGATATTTCCATGTCCATGATGCCATAAGGGCAGCAGAAAAATATCCCAATATAATACTTGAAACGTCTGCCATGCCCTATCCCTATCTTATTAAAGAAACGGTTAAAAGAATAGGTGCAGAAAGGGTATTATTTGCAAGTGACGGCCCCGGATGCGATCCTCTCCTTGAAAAGAAAAAAGTTGAACTGGCCGGACTCTCTAAAAAAGAACTCAAACTCCTTTTTTCAGAAAATATTATCAGAATTCTGGATAAAGTAAAAACTATTAAAAGGAGGAAGTAAACGTGATAATAGATAGCCATGTACATCTGGGAAGATCTATATTCGGATATAATCTGACAGTAAAAAAACTGATTGCATTAATGGATGAATGCAATATAGACAGAGCAGTGCTGTGTCCTGTAAAACCATATACATACCAGTTAAAACCGGAGAATGATTTTATTTCAAAGGAAGTGAAAAAAAATCCCGAACGGTTTACGGGATTCTGCAGAATAGACCCGTGGCTCGGTGAAAAAGCCCTAAAAGAGATAGACCGATGTATTAATGAACTCGGATTAAAGGGGATATTCCTCCATCCATGGGAAGAATGTTTTCCCGTAAACTCAACAATTGTTTATCCTGTTATGGAAAGAGCCAGAAAATATAAAATTCCCGTTATGGTATCGGGAGGACATGTAAGGGTATCGGAACCTCTTCAAATAGGTGATATAGCAGGAGAATTTCCTGACGTAAATATTATAGCCACAAGCGGCGGACAGATAAATATCTGCGGCATGGCTCTTTATGATGCTGAAAATATGCTTACAGAACATAAAAATGTTTTTGTAGAAACATCCGGCATATACAGACAGGATTTTATAGAAAATATGATAAAAAAACTGGGGTCAAAAAGGGTCATATACGGAAGTAATGCCCCGCAGATGGATATTAAATATGAAATACTGAGAGCTACAACAGCCAGGGTTTCGGAAAAAGAGAAAGAAGATATCCTGGGAAATACTATATCCGGATTAATTGGCATTAAATAAAACATCGTAATGCGTAATGCGTTACGCGGGAAGGAAGGTATATAAAACATGAAAAATGTAAAAGTTGTTTTTTTCGGACGGGGAGAAGCGGGAAAAAGTTCTCTTATATCAAAAATAATCCCTGATGCATTGAATATAGAACATAAAGGTATGACAGTAGCAATGGATTTCGGCCATACAGTCTATAAAGATATTAAATTCAATCTCTTCGGCACTCCCGGCCAGGACAGATGGGAAAAAATAAGAGATGTAGTGGCCTATGGCGTTCAGATAGGAGTCTTCGTGATGGATGGTTCGAGCGAACCGACAGAAGAAGATAAAAAAATCATGGAAGAAATAAAAAAATACAATGTACCCTATGTAATATTCGTAAACAAAAGGGATATTGCAGTGGATAATATTGATGATACTATGGAGATTTCAAAGAAATTCTTCCCTGCAGATCTCAGAGCGCCACTTCTCTTCGGTTCCGCAGAAGACGGAAGAAATGTTGACAGACTGCTGGATATACTTGTGAGTATGGCAAATAATATTTAAGCAGTAAAAGTGAAAAGTGAGGGGTGAAAAGTGAAAAGACGTAAAATCCAATTTTTTTCACTTTTCACTTAAATATTTTTACCATTTTTCGAGCCTTACATTTATGGTATAATAATAAGAGAGGTGGTAAAGATGGATGGCATTTTAGAAGAACTTGTTCAATCTCCCGAGCTTTATACTTACTTTAAAAAGATAGAAGAATTTATTAAAGAAGAAAATAAAAAAAGAGAGGAATTTTATACCATAATTAAAGAAAAAGATAAAGCAGAATTTATCAATGGTGAAATAATCATCCATTCTCCGGTAAAGCTCAATCACAATCAGGTTCTGGGCTTTTTATTCACACTCATGAATAGCTATGTAAATCTGAATAATCTTGGTTATGTAGGAATAGAGAAGATATTAATTTCTCTGACAAGAAATGATTATGAACCTGACATATGTTTTTTCAATAAAGAGAAATCAGATATGTTTACTTCAACTCAGATGAAATTTCCTTCCCCTGATTTAATTGTAGAAATTCTTTCAGAATCTACGGAAAAATTCGACAGAGGCATAAAATTTAAAGATTACGCTCTTCATTCAGTAGGAGAATACTGGCTTGTTGACCCGCAGGAAGAATTCGTGGAACAATATATTCTGACAGATAAAATATATAAACTGAAAATTAAAAGTTCTACGGGAACTATAAAAAGTTCCCTTATCACAGGTTTTGAAATACCGGTGAAGAGTATGTTTGATAAAAAGGAAAACATAAGTGTATTAAATAATTTCTTTACCCCATCCCGGTAATCATGATTTTTCTTATCTATATGTAACAGGCAGTTCACCTTTCACTTTTCTTATATAAATTTATATAATTTAATTTATCTGAAATCTCATGTTCAGGATATCCCAGTTCTAAAGCTTTATTAAGTACCGTTCTGGCTTCTTTAAATCTGCCGGCTTTTATCATAGCTATAGCCAGATTATACTGAAGTTCAGGTACAGACGGATTTAATGATACAGCTTTTTCCAGAGATACGATCACTTCTTCCGTATTGCCTTTACTATCATAAATAACTGCCAGATTCGAATAAGCAGCAGGATTATTCGGATTTAATTCAAGAGATTTTTTAAAGTGCTCTTCTGCTCTATCAAGTTTACCCTCTTCAAGATATAGAAGACCGAGATTAAAGAAAATTTCAAAATTATGAGGAGAATATTTCAGACCTTTCATATAAAACTCTTCTGCAAGGTCTAAATTTCCCTCTTTTCTATAAAGAAGAGCCATATTGCAATAGAGTTCCGGTAAATCTTCTTTAAACTCCAGGGCTTTATTATAATATTCCATGGCTTTTTTATAATCTTCACGGAGATAATAAATAAATCCCAGCCTGTTATAAATCTGAGAGAACCTGTAGAGTTCCAGTGATTTCCTGAAAGAATGTTCTGCATCTCCATAAAGATTTTCTTTTTCTAATTCCATACCTGTCATGTAATAAGCGGTGGAATAAAATTTCAGTAATTCTCTGCTGAAATATTCATTGTACCGAGAAGGTTCAAGACTATTTCTGAATTTATAACCATTTTCAAGTAATGTTAATACTTGCCGGGAACTCTGAACATCTTTCCCGTTAGTCGAAAACCTGTAAACAAGACCGCAGCAGGTCATATGACCGGAAAATTCTTCCGGCGGTATATCAAAATATAAAGGATATTTCAGGGCAATCATTTTTATAATGTCATCTCTGCCGGATGAACCGGCAAAAATATCAGGATAAAGCTCTTTCATCTGACGTTTATACCACTCAGATCCTAAAAGACCATAGTGAAAAACTTTTACATCTTCCCTGAAATGTTCCACATGCTGAAAATACAGGGCTGCCATACCGCACAGATCGCTCTTACAGATGAGAGCAGAATTTTCAGGAAGACTGTTGAGAAGATTCTTGCTGAAGTCATAATATAAATAGTTATTACTGTTGTTTACTCTCTGATAATTATAAATAAGAGGAATGAAGATAAGTAATAACAGCAAATATATCCAGGAAGACTTTTTAAAACTTTCAGTAATAAAGTGAATGGAAAAACCTGTAAAAAATGTAATGGCAAGAAAAGAAGGCAAATAAAATCTCTCTATGAGCCATTTCCAGCCTTCTTCCTGGGGAGGAGAAGCTACAAACAGGAAAAATGGGCCGGACAGGATAAATATTAACAGAAAAAATAAAAAAATCTTTCTCTCTTTTCTGAAAGATTGAAAGATTCCCAATAAAAACAGGGGGATAAATAAGAATGTACACTGACCGGCGAGAGATGTAAAATATACCGACATAGTATGAAGAAATCCGGCGAAATAACTGGAATTCCCTGATGCACTCAGGCTTACGGAACCATAGCCCCTTCTTGATATTATCCTCATAATTCCATGTAAATCAGTGCCTCCCCAGTTCAGAGGAGATGAACCGGCTCTGAGCGGTATATAGAGATACGGAACAAGTCCAATCAGAAAGAATATACAAGAAAATAAAATGTTTCTATAAGACAAAGACTCTTTTTGAGTAAAGAGTAAATAAAAAAATGAAGGAAACAATAAAATTATCGTATGGTGGTGACAGAGACTCAGACCGCAGAGAAAGGCGAATATATAAAGAAGGTTATCTACGTTCTCTCCTGTGCCGGTTCTTTCCCGTCTGAGTAACAGAACATATATCATAGAAACGGCAAGAAATAAATTCAGCGTAAAAACCTCTGTACAGGCAGAAAGTTTCCAGAATGTGTAAGAAAAAGAATAAATTAAAGCTGTAACAATGGCAGGCACTTTATGTTTAAATAAGAGAAAAGCGCTAAAAAAAATAAGAACAGATGAAAGGGATGAGAAAAAAGAAGACATAAGATTTAATCTGAAGGGAATATTCCCGGCAGGAAGAGATACAAACATATGTCCCACCATACTGTAAAGAGGATAGCCGGGAGGGTGGTTTATACCGAGGAGATATGAGTTGGTTACAAGTTCTGCTCCGTCTCCGACAGGTGAAAGAGACGGGAAAGCAGTCAATAAGTAAATAATAAGAGTAAAAAGAAAGATAAATATGGAAAGCAATATGATAGATTTTCTGTCACTGTATTTCTCTGAGGCAAGAACTTTATTTTTTCTCATCATTTTATAATACACAAAAAGAAAGATTATGTAAAGATTTATATGAGAATCGTAACGCGTGACGCGATGATGATAACCGTTCTAATATAATTATCCGTGGAGTAAACCTTCGAAATGTGTCAGTACATGTTCAAGAATCTCATCGGAGCAGTCCGGCTCATCTACAAAAAACCAGTAATCACCGAACTGATCATTGATGGAGAATTTATAATTCAAATAGGTAAAATCAATCCATGCTTCTGTAATGTCATCGCAAATAAAACCGGTCAGAACCGCTCCCGGCAGCTTACCCACATGGTCTCTTACTTCATACCAGAGCACTGTCTGAGGCAGAGCAGCGAAATGCCTTGAACCGTTGTTCATGCGCATATCATAAATACCCATCATTCTGTCACCCCGTCTGACCCCGGATTTTTTAGATATATCAGATATAGTGAAAAGTGAGAGGTCATTATTTATGGATAGTTAGGAACTAAATATAATCTCCCTTGTTAAGGTGTCTTCACAATCCGAAAACCCAGGTAATCATAACTGAACATGGGAGCTCCGCTGTTACGAATAGCAGATCTGCAGCAATATGCATCATAGCACCAGCAACCGCCTCTATAAACCCGGAATGTCCCGAAATCTGCTCCTGCCGGATTGGTTTCCTCCTCGGCCGGATAATCACCGAACCAGTCACTGCACCATTCCCATACATTTCCCATCATATCATAGAGTCCGAATTTATTCGGCTTCCTCTTGCCCACAGGATGGACTTTCCCTCCTGAATTACCAAAATACCAGCAGAACTCATCATCCATCTCTGTGCCCCAGTAATACTCGGTAGTGGTTCCTGCGCGGCAGGCATATTCCCATTCAGCCTCTGTAGGAAGTCTGTATGTTTTTCCTGTCTTCTCGCTCAGCCACTGACAGTAGGCACATGCTTCATCCCATGTTATCTTTACTACAGGCAGATCATCACCTGGATTCTCATGAGTCGGATCAAACAAAACATATTCTTTATTGGTCACTTCATATTTCCCTATATAAAAATCACTTAAAGTTACCTGATGAACAGGCCTGGCAATATCAGTCTGCCCCATTTGAAAAGTTCCGCCTTTAATAAAAACCATATCAGGCTCTATATAAGGTCTCACGTCGTCAGAAGCAAGAAGTGAAACACTTAAGGATAATATAAATATTAAGATAGAAAATGTCTGTATAAGCTTCATATTTTTTTATCGTGACGTGTAACGCGTCACGCGTGGGAACAAGTTTAACTCAATATAAAACTATTTATAACAAATCCTGTTATCCTTCCCTAATCCTCTAAATCCCTGTCCCTGTCAGATAATCACAGGCAATCTGACATAAGAGAGCAGAGCCTGTAACCAGGCTGTCTTCATTGAGATCAAATTTTGGATGATGAAGAGGAGAATTAAAACCTTCTCCTCCGCCGCCGACACGAATAAAAGCACCGGGAACCTTCTGAAGGAAACAGGAAAAATCCTCTCCCCCCATAGAAGGATGTGACTTAATGAGAACATTTTCCCTGCCCAGTAATTTCACGGCACTTTCTTCAACAAATTTCGTAATGGCGTGCTCGTTGACTCCTCCCGGATATCCTTCCATAAAATTCAGTTCATAGTCCCCTCCGTAACTGGCCACAATGGAAGAAATAACTTTATCCATAACAGGAGGAATTTCTTTATGAATTTCATTCGAAAGGGTTCTCAAGGTACCTTCCATTTCAACATGATCTGCCACGATATTATATCTGTCTCCTCCTTTTATTGTGCCTATACCGATAAGAACTGTTTCCGTAGGATCTACATGCCTTGTTCTTATCCTCTGAATTGCCTGTATAACCTCTGCTGCCATAGTTATAGCGTCAATAGCTTTGTGAGGTTTTGCCACATGACCTGCAAGACCTTTTAAAACAATGGTAAATTTACTGCTTGCTGCATGGGTCTGACCGTAGGAAATACCAATCTTTCCCGCTTCAATATCAGAGATCATATGAAGGGCAAAAGCTGCATCTACATGGGGATTTTCGAGGACTCCTGCGTCTATCATAGGCTGTGCCCCTCCGGGGCCTTCCTCGGCAGGTTGAAAAATTAATTTTACATTTCCTTTTAATAAATCTCTTCTACCTGAAAGAATTTTTGCTGCACCGAGCAACATGGCAGTATGGGCATCATGGCCGCAGGCATGCATTACACCGGGATTTTTAGATTTATAGGGAACATCATTTTCTTCCTGAATACTCAGGGCATCCATGTCTGCCCTCAGGGCAACGGTTTTACCATGCTCTTTTCCACTGATAAGTCCTACCACTCCTGTATTTACCATCCTGAAACAGTCTATGCCGAAACTCTTCAGGCACTCCTCTACGAGAGCAGAGGTTTTTATTTCATTAAACCCTGTTTCAGGATATTCATGAATAAGCCTTCTCCATTTACTGAGATCTGGTTTTATTTTCTCTGCATCAGTTAAAAACATTTATTTACCTCCGGTTCGTAACGCGTGACGCGTAATGCGTGACGCATAATTCACAGACTTTACCTGCCAATCACTGTTCGCCATTTTTAGCAAGAATTGTAAGAATATCTTTTCTCCCAATTATTCCTACGAGTTTTTTCTCTTTTATCACGGGAAGTCTTTTAATTTTTCTTGTCACCATAACACTGGCTATCTCTTCAAGAGGAGTATCTTCAGTAACTGCTATGACTCGTTTTGTCATGACGTCTGCTGCAGTGGTGCCGAGCATTTTCTTTAATTCGGCTTCCATAGCATTGGGATGTTCCAGATAAATAACCCCGCCAAGAATCTGATAAAATAATGGCATGTGAAATTTAGATGCCCTCATAACAAGATCTCCGTCTGTTATTATTCCGACAATTTCTTCTTTATCATTCAGTACAGGAATAGCTTCTATATCATTTTCCGACATCATTTTTACCAGTTCCTTTACAGGAGTATCAGGTTTTACGGTAATAACTTCTTTTGTCATTAAATCTTTTGCATTAATCACCTTTTATCATCCTCTCTTTAATAATAAAAATCTATTCTATTCTGTTCCGCATCACGCATCACAATATTATTCCCCTGTTACCAGTTGCAGCCAGTCCGGTTCGGAAGCATCAGGAATTATCTCTCTTATACCTGAACCGTCTGCATTCATAACATAAATTCCATAAGAAAGAAAAGTCTGTTTGCTGGAAGAAAAAAAATCTTTTTCGAAAACAATCTTATCTCCATATGGTGAGAAAGAAGGATTCGTAAACTGGCATCCTTTAGTTTTATTGATTAATTTTATTACTCCCAGTGTTTTCAGACGTACCATACGTAATTCCCCGCCCTGTTCATAGTTATACCAGCCTGCAACCAGAAAATTTTCATCTGGCGAAAAATCCGGTCTGAGCCACCCCGGGTCTGAATTCAAATATTCTACTTTACGGGAAGCCAGATTATATGTAGCAAGATAACTGCTTATTTTTTCAGTTCGCAGTTCATTAAATACGATGTCTTCTCCATCAGGGAAAAATTTCGGATAGTTCATCATTGTTTCTCCTGCTTTTATTACGACATGTGCACCTGTTCCGTCGGCAGAAGCTATACATATTTCAGTTCTATTCTGTCCGAGAAAATAATCCCATACATTACTTTCATGGGCAAAAATTATTTTTGTTCCGTCCAGAGAATAAGAAGGGCTTATACAGTAGCCGGCCATATCGATAAATTTTTCAGATTTGCCTGTAGTAAAATCATATTTCCATATCTTTCTTCCTGAGACATAAAGAATAGATTTTCCGTCAGGAGACCAGGAAGGTTCATTGACGTCACATGACTGTGTAAGCTGCTTCTGTTCCGAACCGTCAGGATTGGCAATCCAGAGATTATTCTGTAAAACAAAAGCTATCTTGTTTTTCATTTTCTGTTCTTTTTTAACATTTTTCTCTTTCGAAAAGATCCGGTCATTTAACAATAATCCAAATATGAGGAAACATATGAAGAGTACATTTTTATTTTTTAACATTTTTATTCTCCTTTTGTTCGTGATGCGTTATAATCGTGACGCGTAACACGTAACGCGTAACGAGTGGTTCGTAATTCGTAATGCATGTTTTACCGGTACCGGGCGACCCCAGAGGGTTCGATCCTAATTTTCACGACTCACTTTTCACGACTCACGACTCATGACTCATGACTCACATATAAAAAATCCATTCAACAGGCTCACGGCCTGATTTAATAACTCCGAAAGCATCCGGTATATAATCTATTAAATCTCCTGCTATCAAAGACTCTTCTCCTATGTCTTTACAGGCAAGAGAACCGCTGAGTCCATGAATGAAGGTTCCGCAGAGACAGGCATGAAGAGGACTTAGTCCCTGTGCTAGAAAGGAAGTCACAATACCTGTAAGAACATCTCCGCTTCCTCCTGTAGCCATACCGGGATTTCCTGTAGGATTAAAATAAATATGCCCGTCAGGTGTTGCTATAATGGAACGAGCAAATTTTAAAATTATATAAACATTCCATTTTCCGGCAAATTCAGAGGCTATTCTGACCGGGTCTGCTTTAATCTCCTGTAAAGTAAGTCCTGTAAGGCGGGCCATTTCTCCCGGATGGGGTGTAAGTATAACAGGATAGTTACGATGTTCCAGGACAGAAATATCTTCCGATAAAAGATTAAGGCCGTCTGCATCTATGACAACAGGCAATTCAGATAAAGAAATCAATTTTCTCACAAATTCTCCTGTTTCTTTTTCTGTCGATAATCCCGGCCCTATCGCCATGGCATCGGCAGATATAGCCGAAATAATGTCAAAGGCTTTAAGAGAGATGGTTCCGGCAGAAGTTTCAGGGAGAGGTTTTGTCATAACCTCTGTAAGTTTAACTTCCATAATATCATTTAAACATTGAGGAATAGCAACCGTTACAAGTCCTGCTCCAGTTCTAAGAGAACTTTCTCCCGAAAGGGCGGCAGCACCTGTAAATCCCGGGGAACCTGCCACTATAAGTACTCTTCCGCAGGTTCCTTTATAGGCATCCAGTTCCCTTACAGGGAGGTTATCTCTTACCATACCAGATGTAATAAGATGGGTACATAAATTTTTATCTTTTCTCCAGAAATCCTGCGGAATACTTATATCTGCCACTGCAAGTTTTCCCACATAAAGTCCTCCGGGAAATATAAACATACCTCTTTTAGGAAGACAGAAGGTTACTGTTTCTGTGGCTTTTATACAGGGGCCTTCCACATGGCCTGTAGTGCAGTCAAGACCTGAAGGAGTATCTATGGCTATGACAGGTTTCCCTGTAGTATTGACAATTTTTATAACTTCACCTGTAAGTCCTCTGGCACCGCCTTTAATACCTGTCCCCAAAAGGCCGTCTACAATCAGCTCTCCCTTCCCTATTTCAAAAGAAAGAAAAGGCAGATCCTTTTCCGAAAAAATTTCTTTTACAGGGATATCGATTTTTTCTGCTATAAGACAATTTGTCAGGGCATCACCTTTTAAATCTTCTTTTTTTGCAATAAGAAAGATTCTAACTTTTTTATAGCCCTTATTAAAAAGGTGTCGTGCAACAACAAAGCCGTCTCCCCCGTTATTACCTCTACCTGCAAGAATTACCACATATGAATCTCTATTAATTCTACTGATAATTCGTTCATAAACGGCACGGCCTGCATTTTCCATTAAAACCATGCCGGGTATTCCGAGTTCATTTATGGTTTTTCTATCAAGAGACTGCATTTCTTCAGAAGTTACTATTTTTAACAATTTATCACCCCTGGTATCGTGACGCTAACGCGTCACGGGAAGATCATTTATGAATTTTCTTATATCAGCTTGTATAATTTAAATTCTATATTTTCCAGGTAAAACCCTTTTATTTAGAGCCTATCCGAAAAGTAATATTTTTTTAATCCTTTCCACTGCCAGGTTCTGGAGCAACGGAGTCTCCGAAGGACAAATTAATCATTGTCGCTGTCTACTAGAAGCTTCAATTTATCTGTGATATAATGTAATATATGTTAAATAAAAGAGAAATACTTATTGCAGCAGGAAAATCTGCAAAAAAAATACTCGGCTCTCCCCAGGGAATAACAGGGGGAAAAGCAGGAAACAAAACATGCGGCACTGCTATGAAAGCAGTAATGAAAATAGCTGAAGAAAGGCAGGAGCAGGCATATACGGGAAGCACCGGCTATTCTATTATTATCCTGAAGGAATTCCTGGGATTTTCAGAGAGTCTTCCTTTTACTCCCGGCGAATTTCCATTGTTAAACGATCTGATTTCATGCTTAACAGGCAAAAAATCTTTCAGCGAAATCAAAGAAAAAATAACCTTCTTGAGCAAACTAACAGATAAAACAGAAAGACATTTTCGTATATTGGCTGAAAATCCTGACTCTGTAACACTCATAAAAGAAAAGGATAGTATATGCAGGTTACTCCATATGTATAGAAACTGTCTTACAGAAATAGAAAAATCTATTGAAATATCCGGAGAAAAACATATTGGCTTTCTGACAGAAATTTCAAAGAATATATTTCTGTCTGTAATTCGATTGAAAGAAACAGAATATATTTTATATTATAATCACTGTATTACATGCGGTTACGGGAATAAACCTGAGAAAAAATACTGTAAATCCTGTCAGTCTCCCATGCAGAGATGTGCCGAATATGTAAATCCTGTTAACAGATCTTTTATGGAAGAAGAGGAACGTAACAGTCCATGTTCTGTCCTGACAGGTAATATAAGATCAATTATAAGAGAAACAGAAAAATTTCAAAAAGGCAAAAAAGATTCCCATGCTTTCATAAAAGAAATCGAAGATTTTATATATCTTCTTTTCTCAGAGAAACTATTAATAGAATTTATGGCTGACACAGGAACAGACCTTATATTAAAAGGCCTGAATATCCTGAAAGAAGCTTCTGTAAAAGACAGACATATAAATCTGACAGGAGGAATAAATCTTATTATAGAAGGAGCGAATAAACTTTATTCTGTGCAGAAAAGAGGAGAAGAAGCCGAAATGACTATGTTCAATGAAAGGGTTTTCAGGTAAGACATGAAACTAAAAAATTATTTTAATGTTCTTGAATGTATATATGAAAAGCTGGATGAAATTTTAATTCCTTCATCAAGAAACTGTAACAATTGCTGTATATGCTGTCTTAATATAAAAGGAGATGTTTTCACTTCAGTTGAAATAGAATATATATATGAACATGTCTTTAAAGGTAAAAAAAACTTTGAAGAAATTCTTTATGAAACAAATAACAATATTATCTGCCCTTTCTGTGATTTAAAAAACGGAGGATGTACAATCTATAAATACCGCCCTCTCTTATGCAGACGGTGGGGGCCTTTTGTAGATGAAGTATATTCCTATATGTTTAAATGTTGTGTCTACTCAAATGATGCACACATATTTCCGCCGGAAAAGAAGGAAGAACTCCCCTTTGTAAGAGAACTATATTCCCTTAATGAACTATATATGAAAGATAAAAGCATAAAAAAAATAAAAGTGACAGCAGGGCCAGAAAAACATATAAAAGATCTCCAGGAAGCTATGGAAATTTCAGTTCATAAAGCACCACTGTTAACCCTTACAGGCAGAAGTTATGCAAAACTTGGAGATATGGATAAAGCTGACAGCTATTACAGTAAAGCTATAGAATTTGACCCTTTATATGATTTTGCCTGGTATCTTAAAGGATTGAATTCTTATGGAAAGCAGGATTATGAACATGCGGAAACAGAACTTAAAAAGGCAAAGGAGATAAATTCTGAAAATGTTAATATAAGTTCTTTTTTGATTATGTTCTATCTGGGAAAAGGGAGACATAAAGAAGCAAAAAAAGAAATAGACTTTTTAGTAAAGAAATATCCTCCTGTACTGGAAAGGTTTCCCTTTATAGGTAATTTATGAAATTTCAAATAGGGTGGACACAGAACAAAAAATTTAAAGCTCACCACGTAATAAAAGAACTTTCCCTCAGGAAAGAAAAAATAGATTCCATTTATTTTGCTCCTTCATCTCCCCTTATACCTTCTGCCAGAAACTCCGGATATAACAGACATGCCGAACTCAACCTTTATAATGATCTCAATGAATTTTCAGAAAAAGGATTTAATCTGAATGTACTATTTAACGGACTCTGTTACGGAGGAGACATACACAGTGAAAAAACCTTCAGCCTCATTCTGGACACTATCGGTTTTTACAGAGAAAGATTTAATATTACAGATGCAACCTTTATTGATTGTAATCATGCCATAGCATGCAGAAAACATTTTCCCTCTATAAGAAGAAATGCGTCAATTAATATGTTTATAAGGGATCTGTCGTCATATAACTCTGCATCAAAGGTCTTCAATGTAATCAATATAGACAGAATGGTCAATTATAACATAGAATTTTTGAAAAAATGTAAAGCTGATAATCCCGGTACTGAATTGAAATTACTTGTAAATGAAGCCTGTATAAACGGCTGTCTTCTGAGAGCCCTTCATTTTGCCCATTTGAGCCACAGTAACAGCACGTTCAACGGCAACTGTTATAAACGTTATAAAAATGACTCTATAGGTGAATTATTATCGTCTCAAATGGTTATGCCTCAATATCTGAAATTTTATGAAGGTTTTATAGATATAATTAAAATAAGCAGAAGAGACAGAATATTAAGCGAGGGCCCCGGCGATTATATAAATGTCATAAAAGCCTATATGGATGGGAATCTGAACAGTCCTGTCATTGAGCTCGCATGTTGCGGAGGTTTATGCCAGTATATTGCAAAGGAAATCACCATAGAAGATCCTATTATGAAGATAAAATGTAAAGATATACCGGAAGAACATTTTTTTAAGAAAACAACGTGTATTCAAAACTGTTATGATTGCAATTACTGTTTTAGCCTGGGCACTTCTCTTTTAAAAAAATAAAAATTCCTGTAGATTTAAATTATTTTATTTTTTATTCCACATATGTTATAATGTAATTCATCAGGTTAAAACTATGATAAAATATTTAAGGAGGTAAAATTAAATGGCCATACTCAGAAGTAAAGACGGTACTTTTTTCAATGTACCTGACGAAAAACTGGAAGAACTTAAAATACCACCGGAAAAATTAAGAGATGCTCTGAAAGAAGCAGGGCAAATGGAAGGGCCGCCCAGAATACCAAGGAGATGTCCTCCGCCGAAACATCCGCCTTTCCCGCCGAAAGTGCCTTCCCCTGTTAATATAAATGTTTTTGTAGGAGGAGGGAAACCGCGTAAAGCCGGTCCATTACCAAAAGAAGAAGGAGATGTCCGGGGATACAGCGCCTATGACGGAAGCTGTTCAAACTGCAGTTCCTGCAGCTGGGGCGGAAGCAGTTATTATGGATGTTCCAGTTGTTCCACTGCTCACTGGGCTGCAGAAACAGGAGCGGAACTTACAGGCAGTTCCGGATGTTCAAACTGTTCCTGGTAGTTAATTTCACTAACGGAACAGCATATATGAGTAAATCATATGTTGAAAATATAGTTTTTTGACGGAAGGGCGATTTTGGGAATCGCCCTTTTAAATATGCGGACTTTTACTAAACTGACCAGAGGGAAAACATTTGGGAAACTTTAACATAAAACCTTTATATTATATAATTCTACTGGCTCTGATTATCCATATTAACTGCCTTAATAATACATTTGTTAATCTTGATGATCCGTACTATCTTAATCATGAATACATAAGAAATTTTAACTGGAATAGCTTCAAACTCATTCTGAATCCTTTAAGTAATATGGACAGAGGAAATTATTACCAGCCTGTTGTTTTTATTACCTATTCCCTGGATTATTCAATCTGGAAACTTCACTATTACGGATACCATCTGACAAACCTGATAATATTTATAATAACCCTTATCCCTCTATATCTTATTACAATGAAATTATTTAACAATAAATACATCTCATATGTTACCCTGTTATTATTTGCCACACATCCTGTCCATATTGAATTAGTCGCATGGATTTCCGGCAGACCTCTTTTGCTGGCAGGATTATTTATATTCCTGTCTTTACATTTTTTCATAATATCTTCTGACCATATATCATATAAAATCATCTCTGTTATTTCACTTGTTTTTGCCATTCTGTCCCATCCTGTAAGCTGCCTTTTTCCTTTTGTACTATTACTGCTTTACTGTTTACCTGATTTTTCTGAAGGGAAAAGTCTCTTCTATAAGACAATATCTTTTCTGCCATATATTTTAACGGTAATGGTCATTGAAATACCTCTCTTTTTCTTACATGCCCAGGGAAACAGAGAGGAAATGATAAGAGGTTATACACATAATATAAATACATCTGTTAAAATCCTGGGGAAGTATTTTGAAATCATATGGTGGCCTGGACAATTAAGTGCCATATATCCGGCCAGAATAGAGACTTCCTTTATTTTATCCATCTGCCTGTTTATTTTTCTGATATGCTCTCTTATTTACTCATATATTAAAGACAGGAAAATATTTTTTTCTCTTGCCTGGTTTTTAATCTTTTATATTCCAGTATCAAACCTGTTCTTTACGATACATCCCGATGTTCCCGTAGCCGATAGATACATCTATATACCTTCATTCGGTATTTTTCTCTGGTGTGCCATAATGACCTGCAGGCTATGGGAAGGCAATAAAAAAATCTATAAGATTATTTTATCAACATGCCTTATTATAATAATAGGAATATGTTCTTTCATAAGTTATGAAAGATGCAGTGTATGGAAAAACAGTCTGACTTTATGGAATGATGCTCTGAAGAAATATCCTGATTTATATAAAGCATATAACGGGCGGGGACTTTATTATACAGACAGTGAAGAATACGATATGGCACTAAATGATTTCAACCGTGCTTTAAGTATCAGGCCTGATTACGGGGAAGCTTATTATAACAGAGGAAAACTCTATAAAATAACAGGTGAATATAATAAAGCCATAAATGATTTTACCTGTGCCCTGAATATATATGAAGATTGTGATATTTATCTTGAAAGAGGCATTGCTTTTTATAGCACAGGAAATTACGATAAAGCCATAGAAGATTTTACACATATACTGACATATAAGCCTCAGTCAATAGAAATCTACAATTACAGAGGGACTATTTATAATATGAAAGGGGAATACAATAAAGCAATAGAGGATTTTACCAGTGCTTTAACCATAAACTCTTCCTATCCTGTTCTCTATCAAAACAGGGCTTTTTCTTATTTCAAACAAAAAGAATATAAAAAAGCATGGGAAGATATTAATAAGTTAAAAGAAAAAGGTTACAATTTAGAAGAGTCTTTTGTTAAAGATCTGGAGAAAGCCTCAGGCCAGAAGATGGACAATTACTGTGGTGAACATAAATAATACATATTTGCTCCCGTGACGCGTAACGCGTGACGTAAATAAAGAGGTGATATTCATGAATTTTAAATTGCATAAATCCCTGCGGAACAGGACAGCACCGGTAGGAGGACCGGCCGGCATAGTAAATCTTCAATGGCATGTGACAGCTCTATGTCAATCCCAATGCCGCCACTGTTATATGGTAAATTCTCCGACCTATGAAAGTGAACGAAAAAATGAACTGTCCCTTGCCGATTGTATAAAAATACTTGATCAGTACAGATTTTATCTGGATTCAAAGAAATTAAAGGGACAGATAAATTTTACAGGCGGAGATCCCCTTCTCAGGAAAGATATCTTCAAGTTGCTTGAAGAAGCTATAAAAAGAGATTTTAAAAATTTCAAATTCATGGGCAATCCCGACAGCATTACAGAGGAAATAGCTGAAAAACTCCGTTATTACCGGGTAACCGGCTATCAATTCAGTCTGGACGGAGATAAAACCTATCATGACAGTGCCAGAAAAGAAGGAAGCTTCGATCTCATCCCTTCTGCCATAAAAATTCTGCATAATAACGGGATTGAAACAGGACTCATGTTTACTCTGTGCAAACACAATATAAACAAGCTATTCACTGCAATGACCGTAGCTGCCCAGTGGGGGGCAGGTAATTTTGCCTTTGCCAGGGAAGTTGCCATAGGAAATGCAGAAAAGGAAGCATCTTCACTTATGCCGGCAGAAGATTACAGAAGTTTTTTGCTGGATTATTTGCGTTATGCAGAGGAATTAAATTCCTGGGGCTTTAACATAAGATTTGGTACAAAGGATCACCTTTTTACACCTCTTATTTATGGAGAACTGTCAGAACCGGGTAAAGAGATTAAGGATACCAGGTGTTATATGGGTTATACATGCCTGAGCATATTATCAGACGGAACCGTTCTTCTCTGCAGACGTTTACCGATAATCCTGGGTCGTCTGCCTGAAGATAACCTGTCAGATATTATAGAAAATCACCCTCTTATGATAAAATCCAGAGATCCCGGTAATTTTCAGAAATGCAGTTCCTGTGATTACAATATGGTCTGCCTGGGGAATCCATGTGTGGCATATGGACTTACAGGAGATCCTTTTTCGCCGGATCCGCAGTGCTGGATTCAGTGAGTCGTGAGTCGTGAGAAGTGAAGGGTGAAGGGTGAAGGGTGAAAAGTGAAAGGGATGTTTAGCCGTGACGCGTTACGGTCACGATTATAGACCCCCTGTGGTCGCCCGGTACCGGTAAAACACGCAATCACGCATTACGCATCACGAACCACGCGTCACGTGTTACGCGTTACGCGTCACGTACAGAGAAAACATCTTTCAAACCCATCTGGTTTACAGGATTTTTCTTTATATGTTCCTTCAGGGTAATATAAATACTTTCTACATATTTATAAGGACAGTTAACATATTCGGAGCAGGCATCACAATTCCAGCATGGAGGTAAAGACAGAGAGTTAAAGAAATTATTTATATCTTCATAACTGTGGATAACCTTTCTGACAGTATCTTTATCAAAGAGAGACATTAATATATGCTTCTTCTTTTCAACATCTCTGCCATACCTGGTAGAAAGACAGAGAAATTCTTTTACCGCCTGAAAATAATATAATCTGTGTATATTTCCATGATTATTCAGATTTTCTAAAAAACTCACGTGGTGTTTATAAGATTTCTCAAAATCTCCCAGTTTATAATAAATAACGGAAATTAAAAGAGATAAATTCAATCTCATAGAAGGATAAATACCGCCCAGGTAGTCATTAACAGTCAGATTTCTTCTGTTTTTAAAGATAAATCCTTCAAGATCAATGGCCAGTTTTTCAAGTTCACTGTTATCTAAATTGCTTAATTTTGACAGATATTCCATTCTATCGAAATCTCTTTTAGGATTTAATTTCAAGCTTCCACAGGATACTTCGGACATACCGGGAATTATAATATAATAGGAATTAAACCCTAGAAAAGAGACATCTCTTATATATATGTTATGATTTCTTTTCTTTATAAAATCCAGAAGAAATTTCAGCCTCTCTTTCTGAGAGGCAGAATTCAATGTTGTAAAAGAGGAAAAAGACAGGTTATCTTCAAAAATAGAATCAGGATAATTTACCTGTCCGTTGGTAACCCTGACCATATCATATTCTATGTTTCTTTCTTTGAAGGAAGGGAGTAAATCTATAGGAAGCATTTTATAATCCATATTTCTTGTATCTTTACCCTGAAAAAATTCCGTGAGACACCTTTCCAGCGCAATGGCAATATCAGGGTCAGAACCCAGCTTAAAAGCATATTTATTACTGTGCCTCAATAAAAATATTACCCCTGTAACAGGAAATCCTTTCCCGAGGGAACAATCTTTTACTATAACTCTGTAATCACCGGTTTTTTCAATGGATTTAATCATACTGTACTGACGGGGAGTATATTTTTTCAGGTATTCCTCCGGAACGGAAGGAAGAGCAATTTCTTTTAAATAGATCTGTGTCATTACATAACGTTCCAGTATCTCAGACAAACCCTGAACAATAGCTTCCTCCGGAGTATTTCCTGCAGCCATACCATTACTGCCGTAAATTGATTTAATTATTACCGGAAGATATGTAATATTTTCTTCGAAAACATTATAAAAAGGAAGAAAAGGCATAGATTTATTCTGCGTTATTAAAATTTTTTTATAATTTTCCCAGAAACTGAAAAAATCATCGTCTAAATTCGACACTTTAAAATCTGAAGGCATATCGGGAAAATCTTCTGGGGACAACAGCTTTTCATTTGTATCAAAATGGAAAGGAAATTTTCTTTCTACGGAAGGATTAAAGGAAACTCTGACACCGGTAGAAGGTTCAAAAATAAGGAAATTCTGAAGCCTTTCCATAAATTCCGCCAGAGCACTTGCTTTGGCCAGTTCTTTTGTAATACCTTTTCCGTTAACTCCAAGATTTGTGCCCTTAATCCTGATTCTGAAGGAATAAAATCTATTATGATAATTAAAAGAAAGTACTTCGTCAGGTTCTTCTATAAGAATACCGTGTTTCTCCAGTATATGTCTTATTCTAGAAATAGTTTCTTCAGGTTTTTTGTCTTTAATATGTTTATTTATCATTCATCATCGGTCGAGAATTTATCGATAATCTTTTGAATATTTTTCCTGAGATAATCATCTGTTTCCGCAACAAAAGCTTCCTTTAAAGCACCCAGGATAGATTCATCTCCTATGGTAGAAAGAACTTCCAGCGAGCCTTCCCTGACTTTCCAGTTCGAATCCGTAAGGGTATCAATAAGATACGGTATGGCAGCTTTACCTATTTTTTCAAGTGTCTGTATGGCATCCAGCTGAGTAAACATATTATGATCACTTAATTTTTCAATACATGTTTTTACTTCTAATTCTATTTCTATTTTTGCAATTGCCTGTTCAAGACAATTTTTTATAGAATCCTCCGGTTCTATAGGGAGAGCTTTTTTAAATGCAGAAAGAACACTTATATCGCCAATAGATGAAAGAGCCTCTGCAGCTCCTTCCCTGATCCTCCAGTTTTGATCTTCCAGAGCCTTTACCAGTAATTCTACAGCAGGTTTACCGATCTTTTCCAGGGTCTGCACGCCATCCATTCTTGTAAACATACAGGTACTTTCAAATTTTGCAATCTGCTCTTTAATTACATTTTCCATTTCCTGTTTTTTCAGTTCTTCCTCCAGAAGCTCTCCGGAAAGGCGTGTTGTATTATATTTATTTTCCTGATATTCCGGGTCATACCGGTCATCTTGAATTACTTCGGAAGCTTCTTCTATTATAGCAGGTTCTTCTTCATCTCCATCTATATGATCACCACTGCCGAATATTTCTTCTATATTCTCTTCTTCATCAATTGGTATCTCATCATCTTTTTCTATGTTTTCTAAAGGCATATATTCTTCCGAAGGTTTTGTATCATCCTGTTTTACAGAGAATATTTCCGCTTCTATAGACTGTTCTATATATGCTACAGCTTCATCAAGGAGGACTTTTATCATAGGATGTGTTTCGTTATGTAACATTTTCTTCAGTGCCGGAAGTGCTCCTGCATCTCCAATCTTTTGAAGGGCAAAAATAACGCTTCCCTTTACGGAATTATCCCTGTAATCTCCCTGTGTTACAGTAATATCCTGAAATATTATATAATCATCATAAAGCAAATCAATAAGAGGGAAGACAGCTCTTATATCCCTGATTTCACCCAGAGCTTTAACAGCGGAAAGTCTTATTTCTCCTTCTTTATCCTTAAGTAAAGGTACAAGATAAGGAACAGCTCTCCTGTCTCTGATTTTTCCAAGTGCCTCTGCAGTTCTCCATCTCACGGAAGGTTCTTTATCTTCAAGAGCTTTTATAAGAGGCACAAGAGCCATAGGAGAAGCAAAAACATCAAGTTTTTCCACAGCATACTGCCTTTTTCGCCAGTCCTGAGAAATCAAATCATCAAGATATTCTTCGAGTTCATGACACATATGGGTTACCTCTCACGGTTTTTCAAAATTCTGTAAAACTATAGGTACCAGTATTTTAATATAATATTTTTATTATATCAAAATATTATATTAAAGCAATAAAAAATATAAAAAATAGTCGTTAAATTCCATTGTTCGAACTACTGAAGTGAGCAGTGAATAGTGAAAAGCCAGAAAACCTTACTTAATCTGATTTATAACATATTATAGTGTATTTCATAACTTATTAGAATTTAAGTCGTCGTGACGCGTAACGCGTGACGCGTGACGGGTTTAATCCCTGCGCATCACGCATTACGCTTTACGCATTACGAGGTCATTATTTATGGATAGTTACGAAACTAATACTATTTAGCTTTAGACATAGTTAGTCTACCTGCCTGGTGTTCCGGAGAAAAAAATATCACGGCAGCACAGGTATATTTTATTGAATTATAATG
>JAKPQU010000046.1 GCA_029555925.1 Bacillota bacterium | reverse complement strand
TGGTAATGCCCGGTGACAATATAAGAATGGCAGTAGAGTTAATAACTCCAGTTGCAATCGAACAGGGTTCAAGATTTGCCATAAGAGAAGGCGGTCGAACCGTAGGAGCCGGAGTTGTTACAAAGGTACTGGAAAGTTAGGTTTTATTTTTATCTCCTGAAAGTGGTGAGTATTTATGGCAAAGAAAAAAAAGGAGCATCGTCTTAATGTGACTCTTGCCTGCACTGAATGTAAAAGAAGGAATTATAATACAAGCAAGAACAGGTTGAAGAATTCCGGCAGGTTAGAACTTAAGAAGTATTGTAAGTTTGATAAAAAACATACACTTCATCGTGAAACCCGATAAGTGATAGTTTTTATATACCCAGGCCTGTAGCTCCAACTGGCAGAGCGCCGGTCTCCAAAACCGGATGTTGTCGGTTCGAATCCGGCCAGGCCTGTGATTAAATGATATATTTTATAATACAGATGGGAAGGTATGGATAAGAAGATTAAATGGGAGAATTTTTTACAAAGAATTATAATGCACTTATTAAATATTTAAAATCTGTTAAATCTGAAATAAAAAGGGTCACATGGCCTTCTAAAAAAGAATTGTGGACTTCTACTATTATGGTCACAGGTACCCTGGTCGTAGTCTCAATTTTTGTTTATTTTACAGATCAGATTTTTGTAATAGTATTTAATGCTATACATAATAATGTCCGCTGAGAAATAGTATAAAATATTCTTAGGAGGTGTGGGACTTCTTTTAAGCAGGTCCCTTTATTTATGGTTGATGATATTACAGAATTAACAGAAAATAATGAAATTCCTGAAACAACTTCTGAAGAGGAAGTGGAAGATAAAGATAAACAGTGGTATGTAATTCATACCTATTCCGGATATGAAAATAAAGTAAGAGCCAATTTATTAAAAAGAATTGATTCTATGAACATGAAAGATCATATATTTCAGGTTCTTATTCCTACTGAAGATGAAGTAGAAATAAAAGATGGTAAGAAGAAAGTTACAAAGAAGAAGATATATCCGGGATATCTTATGTTGCAGATGAAACTTACAGATGATTCCTGGTATGTAGTAAGGAATACTACAGGTGTAACAGGTTTTGTCGGCTCAGGAACAGGTTCCAAACCAATTCCTCTTGAAGAAAAAGAAGTTAAATGTATACTACGTCAGAGCCGTACAGAAGTGCCAAGATTTAAAGAATTATTCAGTAAAGATGATCCTGTCAAGGTTATTTCCGGACCTTTCGCTGATTTTACCGGTATAGTAGAAGAAGTTTATCCTGATAGAGCAAAATTGAAAGTTCTTATTACTATATTTGGCAGAGAAACACCGGTTGAAATAGAATATGGTCAGGTAGAAAAGATCTGAAATAACAGATCTGAAAGGAGTTAGAATATGGCTAAAAAGGTTTTGGCAATGGTTAAATTACAGATACCTGCAGGGAAAGCCAATCCTGCACCTCCTATTGGCCCCGCTCTGGGCCAGTATGGACTGAATATTATGGAGTTTTGTAAAGCTTATAATGCAAAAACTTCTGCCAATGAAGGTATGATAATACCGGCAGAAATAACTATTTATGCTGACAGAAGTTTTACGTTTATAACAAAAACTCCTCCGGCAGCAGATTTAATATGCAAAGAAACTGGTATAGAAAAAGGTTCCGGTGTTCCTAATAAAGATAAAGTGGCAAGTCTTACACAGGAACAGGTGAAGAAAATAGCTAAAACAAAACTTCCCGATCTGAATACCAGAAATTTAGAAGCTGCATGCCGCATTATTGAAGGTACTGCCAGAAGTATGGGAGTAACTATTACAAATTAAATTTTTCAACCTCAGGGGGTTGGAGAGGAGAGGTTTTATGGCCAGACATGGTAAAAGATACAGGGAAGCGTTGAAAAAAATAGACCGTAGCCGTTTGTATCCCACTGAAGAAGCTGTAGGTTTGTTAAAGCAGCTTTCCAGTGTAAAATTTGACGAAACAGTTGAGATTTCTGTCAGATTAGGTATAGACCCCAAAAGAAGTGAACAGGGTGTAAGAGGAACAGTGATACTGCCTCATGGTACAGGTAAAACACCGAGAGTAATCGCTTTTGCCAAAGGTGATAAAGCAAAAGAAGCAAAAGAAGCAGGAGCCGATTATGTAGGTGATGCAGACCTCATTGAAAAGGTAAAAGAAGGATGGTCTGACTTTGATGTGGTAGTTGCCACACCTGATATTATGGGTTTAATAGGTAAAAGTCTCGGAAGAGTTCTGGGACCCCGTATGCCTAACCCGAAGGCAGGAACACTTTCTTTTGATATAGGTACTGTAATTAAAGAAATCAAATCTGGAAAAGTTCAATATAGAGCAGATAAATTCGCTATAGTCCATTCATCTATCGGAAAAGTTTCTTTTCCACAGGATGCATTGCTTGAAAACCTGGTCGTGTTTATGGATGCTATTATGAGGGCCAAGCCTTCATCGGCAAAAGGACAGTATTTAAAATCTGTCGCAATAAGTTCTACGATGAGCCCGGGAATAAAACTGGATTCTACCAGCGTAAATACCCTGGTTACTGAGAGACAGAAAGTATCTGTTTAGTAAGTAGCAGTCAGCAATCAGCTGACTGCTTTATTCGGAAATTTCAGCGATCTGAGAAGTAGGTGTAATACACTTAATAGTCATATGACTGCCTGCGGAGGTCTTAAATAAAATATGTATTATGGATACAAAGACTTCTGCAACAGCAGAAGTCTTTTATTATAAACCAGACCATGGCTGTAGTCTGCGGGAAAAGTCCCGGGAAAAGCCCCTGCTAGTAGCTTAGTAGAGGTAACAGTCACACTGTTTAGAGTTTAGAGTTGAAGCTTCAGGAATCTGTTTTACTGACCCGAGTATAAGCATGTAATAAACGTTTTTTTCCGTAACGCGTAACGCCTTATGTGTCACGAAAGCATGTATGTATTATTTATACTTAACTCAGTAATTATATTCTCTGGAAGCTAAACTATAAACTATAAATGGTAAACTCTTTTGAAGGGAGGGGTAAAGTGACTTCAACTAAGATTAGACCAGAAAAACAAGAAATGGTTGAACAACTTAAGGGTAAGTTTAAAGAATCTCAAATAGTTGTGCTTACCAACTATAGAGGCGAAAAAGGAAAACCTGGATTGACTGTAAAAGAAGTGTCGGTCCTCAGGGAAAAAATCAGGGATGCAGGCAGTGAATACAAGGTAATAAAGAATACCCTCGCCTGTAAAGCAATTAAAGAGACAGGCGATGATAAGCTCAGTGCTTATTTTGCTGAACCAACTGCTGCTATTTTCGGTTATAAAGATCCTGTTGCAACAGCCAAAGCTATTGTAGACTTCAAAAAAGAAGCCAATAAAGACAGGAATCATCTGCCTGTTGTTAAAGCTGCCTATATGAAAGGCAAGTTTTTGTCTGCTGAGGAACTTGAAACCCTTGCAACATTACCGTCAAGGGAAGCATTACTCGGTCAGCTTGCAGGTGTTATGAACGGCCCTGTGCAGAATTTTGTTGGTGTACTGGCTGCACCTATGAGAGATTTTGTAAATGTATTAAATGCTATAAAAAGGCAAAAAGAAGAACAAGGTTAAAAAATATTTTCTTAACTAAGAAAGGTAGGTAAAAATGAGTATTACCAAAGAAGAAATCATAGAAGCTGTAAAAGGTATGACAGTGCTGGATCTCGTAGATCTGGTAAAAACATTTGAGAAGGAGTTTGGCGTTACAGCCGGAGCTCCTGTTATGATGGGCGGTATGATGCCGGCTATGGGTGGAGCTGCTCCGGCTGCTGAAGCTGCGGCAGAAAAAACCGAATTCGATGTAGTCCTTGAAGACGCAGGAAAAGACAAAATAAAAGTTATTAAAGCTGTAAGAAAAGTTACAACTTTAGGACTTAAAGAAGCAAAAGACCTGGTTGAAGGCGCACCTAAAGTAGTAAAAGAAGGAATTCCGAAAGAAGAAGCCGAGAAAATTAAACAGGAACTCGAAGCTGAAGGCGCAAAAGTAGCCATAAAATAGACAGGGATTAATGGGATTTAAAGGATTACCGGGATTATTTTTGTCCTGGTAATCTTTTTGTTTATGTGATATATTTTTTATAATACCTATTATTTTTCTTCTCCAGAGCCTGTCAGGCAGAAGCTGATAAATGGTTACCAATTTACCTGTAGCGGTACTAAGAAGATATGAAATACAATATACATTGATCGTAAAGAGATGGTATAAAATTATGACAGACAGAATTTTTGATGCAATTGAATTTGCCGTTAAAGCTCACAGGGGACAATTCCGTAAAGGATCTCATGTGCCATATATAGTACATCCAATAGGTGTAAGTAAACTGCTTATAGAAGCAGGTTGTGACGAAGATGTTGTCATAGCAGGTCTCCTTCATGATACACTGGAAGATACACCTGTAACGGTACAGGAGATAAAATTAAGTTTCGGGGCAAAAATAGCAGGAATAGTGGAAGGTATTTCAGAACCTGATAAAAAGGATACATGGGAACATAGAAAAACTCATACGATAGAAACTCTTAAAACTGCTCCTTTAGATAACCTTCTTGTAGAATGTGCCGATAAGCTGGATAATATAAGGGCAATAAGAAAAGATCTGACACGACTGTCTGATGGTCTCTGGCAACGCTTCAAAAGAGGGAAGGATAAACAGCAGTGGTACTATAATTCACTTATGGAGGCATTTTCTCAGAGAGCAGATGAATCTCCTCAATTATCTCTATTATTTAAGGAATTTAAAGAGGAAACTGAAGAAGTTTTTGTAGTGAAAAGTGAAAAGTAAGCGGCATGCCAGGGCATTCCTTTCACTTTTCACTTTTCACTCTTAACGGAAGTTTGACAACTTTTGGTAAAAAAATGAGGTTTTCTTTTTAGAAAACCTCATTTTTATTAAAGTTTTATTTTTTTTAAAAAAAATTCCACGTGCTACGTAATATAAAATATAGCTTGACTTTGTAGAATAAATATTG
>JAKPQU010000072.1 GCA_029555925.1 Bacillota bacterium | reverse complement strand
ATCACGGCAGCACAGGTATATTTTATTGAATTATAATGTAAAGTAGCATGATATAAGCTGTAACTGTTATAAACGTTCCAGTTTAGATTTTTTTCGGAGGAGCATCAGGCAGGCAGACGGTATTTACCTGTTATTCAAATTATTCAGTTTAATTAAAGCAATTTGGTATAAGGAGTAAGCTATGGAAGAAGAAAATGATGAAATATGCCCTTTCATATCAAAACCCTGTGAGAAATGTTACTGTTTCAACCTGGCCAGCAGTAATATAGCGTCATTTTTATATTACTGTGGCAAACATTTTACCAGATGCGAGATTTATAAAAAACTGACCGAACCTGAAGCAAAAGAAGAAATTTATTAGATATCTACCAAAAGAATAATTCAGGAAAAGACGATAAAACCTGAGAGAAATGGGAACGGATGAAGTCTACAGGACATAAGACCGTTATAGAACTGGCTAAAGAAATATTGAGAATACGTTCCGAGCTTCCCGTTATTCTCTGTACGGGAGATTATAACAGTGCCATAAATGAGAAAGCCATGAAATCCGGAACTAAAGATATTATAGTAAAGCCATATGGCATTTTCATTGTTACAACTGATAATTTTTTTTATGGAAGTGAATAAAGTTTATACCGAACATTCGCATGAACTGCTCCTTATTCAGAAAGACCTGAGTATATTGCTTGCTTCTACAAGTAATCTGGAAGAGGCATTCCAGAAAATACTGGACGTTCTCTGTCAGATATCTCCTTTGGACAGCGGAGGTATTTATCTTCCTGATGAAATAACTGGAGATTTAAGTCTCAAGGTATGGAAAAAACTTTCATCTGAATTTATAAAGAAAGTATCTTTTGTTAAAAAAAGTGACATTCAACATCTTTCCCTTGAAAAAGGAATTCCTGTCTATAACCATGCCGGCCAATATGATATTTTCAGAGATCTGACCGTTTCAGAAGGATTACATGCCATATGCATAGTCCCTGTTCTTTATGAAAAAAAGTTAATAGCTTTACTTAATCTTGCCTCTCATAAATATGACGACGTATCCGACAATATCCGACATATAATAGAAACTATTGCATCCCAGCTCGGTTCTGTTATTATACGGTTAAAAAACGATAAACTGCTCAAAGAAAGTCAGCAAAATCTTCAGATGCTTTTTGATACTATGGATGATTTCCTTATTATATCCGATTTAAAAGGCAATGTAATCCATTTTAATCCGTCTCTGGAAAGAATGTCAGGTTACCCGTCAGAAGAACTTCTCTCAATGAATCTATCCGATCTGTTTAAAGAACAGGAAGCATTTATATCACCTTTAGGCTCAAATGGGAAAAGTATATTTCATATATCCTTGATGACAAAAAAAGGAGCCTTCATACCTGTAGAGACAAAAACAACTAAAGGAACATGGAACAACCGGCCGGCCTTATTCAGTATTTCCCGTGATATGACAGACAGAATTAGCTTCGAAGACTCTATAAAACACCGTCTTTCCATAGAAGAGCTTGTAACAGACATATCGACTGCTTTCATAAATATTACTTCTTCTGAGATTGACAGGGAAATAAATATTTCTCTGGAGAAAATAGGGAAATTTTTTGATGTTGACAGAGCTTTTCTGACTATATTTTCAGAAGACAATCACATAATTAAATATGGTTATGAATGGGTCAGGCCTATGATAAAGCCACTCCGCAAACAATTTGACAGAATTTCCCTTAATAAACTGCCATGGTTGATGAATAAACTTGGACACTTTGATTATATTGATTTTTCCTCTACATCAAATCTACCTCCCGAAGCTTTCAATGAAATAAAATTGTTCAATGATTTCGGTGTCAAATCAGGTCTTATTATACCTCTTATACAGAACAATTCTCTTACCGGATGGATTGGCTTTAATATGGGTTACAGGGAAAGATCCTGGCAGGAAGAGGACATAAAACTTCTCAGAATGGCAGGAGAAATTTTTATGACCATTCTGAATAGAAAAAGGGCGGAAGAAGAATTAATAAAATACAGAACTCAACTGGAAAAACTGGTAGATAAAAGAACGGCGGAACTCAAAAAACTTCTGGAAGAAAAAGAAATACTCTTAAAAGAAATACATCACAGGGTGAAAAATAATTTACAGATCATCTCCAGTCTCCTCTATCTTCAGAGCCATTCTATTAACGATAAAACTGCCATGGATTTGTTACAGGAAAGCCAGAACAGGATAAAATCAATAGGTCTGGTTCATGAAAAACTCTATCAATCGGAAAATTTTGCCAGAATTGATTTTAAAAGATATATTTATGATCTCTCCTCCTATTTATTCAGCAGTTATCGTATAAATATCAACATCGTACTATTAAATATAAACGTCGGAGACATGTATCTCAACATCAACAAAGCCATCCCATGCGGCCTCATTATAAATGAACTTCTCACAAATGCTCTGAAACATGCATTCCCACCGGGCAGTAAAGGAGAAATTTCCATAAAATTTTATCGGGAAAATGATAAAAAACTTGTACTTGAAATCAGAGATAACGGTAAGGGTCTCCCTGAAGGTCTTAACATTGAAAAATTATCATCTCTCGGATTAAAACTTGTAAAGAATCTGGTAAAACAGATTGATGGTGAACTTTACCTTTCCGGAGAAAAAGGAACGGCATTTAAAATTACTTTCCCGTCATGAACACCATTGTATTTTGATTATCCTTATGTTATTCTTTTTATAATAACAAAAAGGAGGGATACAAATGAAACATATAACAATTATATTCATTCTTTCAATTCTTTTCTTTACTTCCTTCTCACTTCTTGCAGAGGAAGGATATATTCCGTTCGGTACAGGTATTGTGCAGGGCAAACCTACATTTTACCGTGGTACTACCATAGCCTACTATATATGGGAACACAAAGGTATAGTTAATGTGAGATGGTCAAGCAACGGTTCTGCCCATATATTTAAAGGCAAAATTACGGCAGACACTGCTTTTTCCAATGTAGTAAGAGTCGGAGCGGAACAGGGCGATTTTGTAATCAAACCTGTAAGGAATGAAATTGTTTTTTCTGCTACCACTTCTACTCTTTTAGATGGTTTTTCTTTTCAAATCAACAAACCTTCAACGGTAAAGGTAAGCCTTTTCGTCGACGGTAAACTTATAGATCCGTCTTATATCTATATAGGAAAAGACAATGCCAATCCACCGGGTAATCCGGTAATTTTTTACAGGCCATAAATCATGAGTCGTGAAAAGTGAAAAGTGAAGGGTGAAACTTACGCGTCACGAAACCATCTGTAACGCGTTACAATTATAAAAAAAAGGAGTTTTTCAATGTTCAAAAAAATAACGTTTCTTTTAATATTTATTACATTCTGCTCTTTAATAGCTTATTCATCCGAAGAAGGTCCGAAAGTTTCAAAAGACGAAGCATATAACATGCTTAAAGAAGGAAACAACAGGTTTGTCACAGGTGAAAGAACATTTACACATCTTGATGAAGGCAGAATAAAAGAGACTGCAAAAGAAGGACAGCATCCTTTTGCGATTGTTCTTACCTGTTCCGACAGCCGTGTTCCTCCCGAACATATTTTTGATACAGGGATAGGTGATATATTTACCATAAGAGTTGCAGGTAATGTATTTGATACAGATGAAATCGCCACTGCCGAATATGGTGCAGCCCATCTAAAAGCGCCTGTAATTCTTGTTCTTGGCCATAGTAAATGCGGTGCAGTTACTGCCGTTGCAACAGGAGCGGAACTGGAAGGAAGTCTGCCGGGACTCCTGGACAATATAAAACCTGCCCTGGAAAAAACTAAAATAAAAGATCCGACCCTTAAAGGTGACGATCTGGTAAATAAATGTACAGAAGAAAATGTATGGCTATCTATAGAGGATTTATTTAATAAAAGTGAGATAGTAAGGGAATATGTAAAGGAAGGAAAGTTACTCGTAATAGGTGGTCTATACAATATTGAGACAGGTAAAGTCAACTGGATCGGACAGCACCCGGAAGAGAGGAAACTTGTTGAAAAAACGGAAAAAGGACACTGAATGCTGAAGGTTCCGGCAAAATATTGATATTATTTCGACTTTGTCATATTTAACAAAAAGGCAGTTAGCTGTTAGCTAATAATTAAAGCTAATTGCTAACTGCTACTGACCTTAGTACCGTAACAGGTAAAAGGGTATCCATAAAAAACTTCTGACTGGCAGGCTCTGGAGAAGAAAAATTAGTTTTTTCTATAGTATTAGAAATTAACCAGTGGTTAATTTATTGTCTGCAAAACAAATTAAATAAGGCAAATTATTTTTCTTCGTAAGAGCCTGTCAGGCAGAAGCT
>JAKPQU010000005.1 GCA_029555925.1 Bacillota bacterium | reverse complement strand
GCGGTCTGTATGGAAGACACGCTTTTTTAGTTTCTGCCCTTTATAACTAACAGTGTTTATCCCCTTTTTTTCTGTATCTGGTAGATATTGTATGATAGGAATACAGGGATTATCAGGGGAATAATGGGGTATGTATAATTTAGAGTTAACTATAGATAAAATTTCAAGTTATTTAAGAAAGAAAATTTACTTTTTCTCGTAGGATACAATATTGATATGAGCATTATATCAGGGGTTCAGGAGAAACTGGATATTCCCGCTATCAACATTTCTCTGGTTCTCAGTAAGGAATTACTGGAACTCTCTATTACTGACAGGCAATATTTAACCCCTGAAATATTGAAAAATATTATAACAAATTATCCCGAACCGATTCTCTTTCTTTATAACATAGAGGTTATCTTTGAGTCTTCTTTAAGACAGGAGCCTGTTCTTTTGTTACGGAAATTATCCCTTATAAAAAATCTTTTAGTTCATTATCCCGGTGAATTTGACGGCAGGTATCTCGTATATTCGGAGCCGGGACATAAAGAATACTTAAAATATCCCGTTTCCATTGATATGGTCATAGAATTGTCCACATAATTATTCCTGATTTATTCATATAGGAGGTTTATTTATGCTTTACAGCGATCTGGTGAAATTCGAAAAAATCATAGATATTATCCAAATCAAGCAGGCTGATGACAGAACAAAGGCTGAAAATCTGGTAAAAACATACGTGGTATCTCCCCGGATGGCGGAGAATGTTGCAGAATCCATCTTTTTCAATCTTCAGTTTCAGGAACCGTTGAATAACAAGGGAATATTTATAGTAGGAAATTACGGCACAGGAAAGTCTCATCTTATGTCGGTTATATCCGTTATAGCCGAGGATGAAACTATGGTGAATCATATAAACTCCGATTACATCAGGCAGAAATCTTCGTCGGTTGCGGGTAGGTTCAAGGTTATAAGGGATGAGATCGGAAGCACGAAAATAAATTTAAGGGATTTTATATGTGATATTCTTGTCCGAAAATTGGATTCTATGGGGATAAAATTCGAGTTTCCCCCTTACGATGAGGTAAAGAATCACAAGGATCTTTTCGTAGAATTGATGGGGAAGTTTCAGGAAAAGTATCCCGATAAGGGGCTTCTCCTGGTTATAGATGAACTGCTGGATTATCTTGGATCCCGTAATGCTCAGGAATTAATCCTGGATCTGTCTTTTCTTCGTGAAATAGGGGAAATTTGCAGTATAACCCGTTTTCGTTTTATTGCAGGGGTTCAGGAAAGTCTGTTTGATTCTCCCCGGTTCCAGTTTGCCGCAGAGAGTATAAGAAGGGTAAAAGACAGATTTCATCAGATGAGAATAGTTCGTGAAGACATTGAGCATGTTATAGCGGAAAGGCTCCTTAAAAAAGACGATAAGCAGAAGGAACAGATAGAACAGCATCTTAAAAAATTTACTCGATACTTTGATAACCTCAGTGAAAGGATGAAAACCTTTGTATCTCTATTTCCCATACATCCCTCTTTTCTGGAAACCTTCGAGAAGGTCTATATTGCCGAAAAAAGGGTAATGCTGAAAACCCTCAGCGATGAGATGGAAGCCATAATGAACAAACCCGTTCCCAATGACTCACCGGGGGTTATTTCCTATGATTTTTATTGGAAATACATAATGAAAGAGCCTTCTCTTCGTTCTATTCCTGAAGTAAGGGAGATTATAGATAAGAGTTCGGTTTTACAGCAGAAAATAGAACAGTCTTTTCCCAAAAATAAGAGAGTTTATAAACCCGTAGCGGATAGGATTATAAACGCTCTCTCGGTTCATCGTCTTTCCACGGGAGGGGATATTTCCGCCAAGATAGGATTAACCGCTGAAAATTTGCGGGATGAATTATTCCTCCTGTTGCCTATACCGGATCCTTCCGCAGATTTTTTAAAGACCACTATCGAATCTGTTTTGAAAGAGATCCTCAACACCGTCAACCGTCAGTTTATAAGCCAGAATCCACAGAATGGACAATATTATCTGGATCTTAAAAAAGATATAGACTTTGACGCTCTGATCGAACAAAAAGCGGGAACCCTTTCCAATGATGTTTTAAATCGTTATTATTTCGGTTTATTAAGGCGTTTAATGGAAGTCAGCGATACCACTTATATAACAGGGTTTAATATATGGGAATATGATCTGGAATGGATTAATCATCGGATTGATCGCCGGGGGTATCTGTTCTTTGGCGCTCCAAATCAGAGATCCACTACACAGCCACCCAGGGATTTTTATATCTACTTTATGGAAATTTATACCGATAAAAAATACAAACTCAAGGATGCCAAAGAGGACGAGGTTTTTCTTTTCCTTGCCATAAACGGGGAATTCAAGGAAAATCTGAAAAGTTTTGCTTCTGCTATGGAACTTCATCTTACTTCTTCACAGGTTTATAAAAATGTTTATGCGGAGAAATCCGATACTTACCGCAAAACCCTGACCAGATGGCTCAGTGAGAATCTCCCGACTGTTTTTTCTGCCTTTTATAACGGTAAGAACAGGAATCTCTCCCAATGGTTACAGGAAGGTAATTACAAGGACGCTTCTTCTTTCAAGGATGTTATTGATTCGGTAAGTTCAATATGTTTGAAACCTCATTTTCAGGATAAATATGCCGAATACCCTATTTTCAGCGAAAGGATAACCTATTCCAACATATCTTCTGCATCTCAGGAGGCTATAAATGCCATGAGCGGAGGATTGAAGTCAAAACAGGGAATCCGGATTCTCAACAGTTTTAATCTGCTGGATAATTTCAATAAACTTGATATAAAGAATTCCAAATATGCCCGGTATTTTATAGACCTTATGGATAAAAGGGGAAGAGGTCAGGTTATAAACCGCAGGGAGATTATTGATGAAGCCGATTCCCGGATAGAAACCGACTTAAACTTTAAACTGGAACCCGAATGGATAGGGGTTATATTAACCGCCCTGGTTCACTCCGGTTATATAATCCTGACTCTGGAAGACGGTGAAAAACTGGATGCGTCGGATCTCACGGGAATGAAAAGCCTCAGAATAGATAAAATCAAGAAATTCAAACATTTCCAGAGACCGAAGGAACTTCCTCTGCCGGAATTAACCGCTCTGTTTAAACTTCTGGATATTCCCGAAGGACTAATTCGACAGGAAAACCAACGGGAAGAAGGTGTCCGGCAGATGATCCTTCATTCGGATAAACTTCTCAGGGAAAGCGTTATTCCCGCTATTAACAAACTGGAAAAAGGGATCTTCTGCTGGGGTGAAAACCTTCTGACACCCGGAAACACCCAGAGGATGATCTCCGAACTTACCCAGGTGAAAGAGTTTCTTGAAACCATTCCCCGGTTTAATACTCCTGCCAGGCTCAAGAATTTTAATCATGATACCAGGCATATTGAAAGTATGAATACACCTCTGCAAATAGTCAAAAAGATAAAAGACCTGGAAGACATGGCTATCTGGGCTTCTAACTATATTTCTTATGTGGCTCCTGCCGGTG
>JAKPQU010000595.1 GCA_029555925.1 Bacillota bacterium | reverse complement strand
TAGTTTCATAACTATCCATAAATAATGACCTCGTAATGCGTAATGCGTAATGTGTGATGCGCAGGGATTAAACCCGTCACGCGTCACGCGTTACGCGTCACGACGACTTAAATTCTAATAAGTTATGAAATACACTATAATGACGTCGTAATGCGTGTGATGGGTAGAAATATAACCCGCCTGACGAATTATTTAAGTTCCAATAAATTATGAAATACACTATAAACAGGGAGCAGGTATGAATATTTTAATACGTGAAGTTTCTGAAGAAGATTTTTCCTTTGTTTCCGAACTGGCTTCAGATGTAGTAAAATATCAGGTTTCTCCTCTCAGAGGAAACATTGATATGGAGAAAGCCAGAAAAAATTATCTCAGGGATCTGGACATAGTACGTTCAAATATGTCCAGTTATCCTAATTCTCATTTTCTTATTGCCATATCAGATGGGGTTAAAGCAGGTTTTTTGCTTATGGCTACCGATGTCAGTGAAAGCACTACAGGAATAGAACAGGCATGGATATTTGATATAGCTCTTTATGAACATTACTGGGAGACTGAAGTGCCTCATAAACTTTTAGATTATGCTGAAAATCTGGCGCGAGAAAAAGGACTCCGTCATATAGCTCTTCAACTTGTATGTTCTCATGAAAAAGCTCTGACTTTCTTCAAATCCAGAGGATATGAAGAAGAGAGAAAAAGGATGTTCATGAAACTTCCTTTTGATGCGCAAGATCCTGATAAAAATAGAAAAGATATGTTAAAAGCTCTGGAAGGCATAAAATTTAAATTTAAAATTAATAAGTAGGGATAAGCAGTGAGCAGTGACCGGTGAGCAGTGATTACAGTGAGCAGTGAAGGAATAGTGAATTTATTTTATAGTGTAGATTTTATAAATAACGATTTGTTAAATTATAAATTTATTATAATTGATGATTGCTTTAAAAAATGACAGGTGATTTTATATAAAATGGAAAAAGAAATTTATCGCAGAATATTCAGAGTGAAAAGTGAAAAAAATTGGATTTTACTTACTTTTCACTATTCACTATTCACTAATTAATAGATTTACAAAATCAAGTGCAATTTCCAGTAAAAATGAATCTACCTGTCATAAAAAAACACTATCACTGATAACTGGTCACTGGTTACTGGTTACTGAAAAAGATTGGAGTTTTAAATTATGGATCTTATCATAAGGCCTGCAGAGTTAAGGGATGTTCCTTTTATGAGACGACTCCTTGAGGGGTATCTTGATTTCACTGTTTCTACTCTTCGCCGGTACAGTAAAGATGAACTGGAAGAGGCGAGAGCCAGATTCTGTAACGAACTGGAGCATAGATTAAGGGAAAAAACTTTTATAAGTTTTGTTGCAGAAAATAATGGAATTCCTGTCGGTTTCTGTCTGCTGGAACATATTAAGGAACATGTAACAGGTCAATGGGAAATACACATAAATAATATAGCAGTAGAAAAACATGCCATGGGGAAAATGGTCAGTAATAGAATAGTGGACAGAATTCATGCCTATGCAAAAGAGCAGGGTATACCTGTCATTACAGGAGATATTGCTGTATCTAACAGACGATCTATGATGTTTGCCATCAGATATTTTAAATATAAACCGGAAAAAGTAGTTCTTTTAAAATTTTTATAATATTAAATATAAAAGGAGGAATTAAAAAATACTTTGTCGAAAAGTAAATTTGTTGAGATTAAAATTGAGATTAACCACATATTCTTTAAGAAAAGTAGTACTGTGATTTAAGAAGGAGGCGTATTCATGGGTATTGGTGACAAAGATTTTAATGATGATATGGAACAGGAAGAAAATGAAGATTCTATAATGGGGTTTGCTTCTGCTTTCGGAGAGTCTTTCGATGTTGAAGTAGATACAGAGCAGTTAAAAGATAAAGAAGTTGAACCGCTTAAATCAGAGCATGAACTTGCATCAGATTTACCTGATTGGGATGATTCTGAATTACAGCAATACCAGTCACCTCATTTGAAAGAATTAACTACGGTAGGAAAAGGAGTCTGTGACGGAAAAGTTTCCGAAGGAGAATTGAAAAAAACAATACAGAAGATAACTGCCGAACTGGAAAAAACTATAAAAGAGTTTGAACAGATAAGAAAGGCAGAACCTGATTCCCTTACTGCAAGAGAGCAGGTTGTACGTATAGAAAGAGCATTTAATCTTCATAGAGATGCTCTGAAAGAAATGAATTTATATTTTGATGATAAAAACGGAAAACATATACTCGATGGCCTTGATATGGCACAGAAAGCAACAAACAGACTGTATAAATCCTTCCTTCTTCTGCAGGAAAGTTCTGAAATTGCTACTACAAAAGTATGTCTCCAGTGCGGTCATCGTAATCCTGCTACACTTAATATGTGTGAAGTATGTAATGCACAACTTCCAAAGGGAGCAGGTGGCCCTGCAAGTCAGATTGAAATGACAGTCGGTGGGGATCAGCCTGTTTATTATACCAATCCGAATTTCGATCGTCTTTATAAAGAAGCAATGGAACTTAAAGAAGGTAAGTTCCCTGCCGATAAATTCAAAAAGACTATTGAGTGGCTTACTAAAAACCTTGAGACTGCAAGAAAAGAATATGAACAGCTTGATACATCTTTCTTTACGGAAGAAGAAGAAAAGATGTTCGGTGACGTATTCGTTTTTGCTAAAAAAGCCTTTGATGAGTATGATAAGGCCTTTACTGAATTGAAGAAATATTTTGAT
>JAKPQU010000069.1 GCA_029555925.1 Bacillota bacterium | reverse complement strand
ATCACGGCAGCACAGGTATATTTTATTGAATTATAATGTAAAGTAGCATGATATAAGCTGTAACTGTTATAAACGTTCCAGTTTAGATTTTTTTCGGAGGAGCATCAGGCAGGCAGACGGTATTTACCTGTTATTCAAATTGTTCAGTTTAATTAAAGCAATTTTATATGAAAATGATGAAGTTTGCACCTTCACTGGATGTTGATTTTCATATTTGGTTGTGACCGCTCCGGTCATGTCTGTTGGTATCAGTTATTAAAAAAGGCATTCACTCTACAAGAAAAGTAAATGTCTTTTTGCCCATCTGTATTTCATCATTATGTTTTAGAGGCATTTTAGCAGTTATACGACGTTTATTCAGGTAGGTTCCATTTGTACTTCCGAGATCTTCTACATAAAAGTTATGTTCTTCACATAGTATTCTGGCCTGTTTTCTGGAGATAGAAAAATCCTCCGGAAAAGCAATATTATTTATACTTTCTCTACCAATAGTTGTAGATTCCTGCAGCTTAATCGGGAAAGTCTCACCTGTACTTTTAATTAAAAGCCTGGCTCCAAAGGGAGGTAGAACTTTTGTATCATCAGCCATGGAAAGTATATTCACCGGCATATCTATATGTTCCTGTTGAGGAATTATTTTTTCTACTTCACTTTTCTGAGTGTGAGGTGGAACTGGAACAGGTTTATCCTCTGCAGGAGGAGAAACAGACGCTTTTTTCTCCGGTGCAGGAGATACCTTTGATTCTATTTCTGCAGGTTTTTCCTTAGCATAAGGTTTTGCTCCCGCGGAAGGATCTTTTAATATAGAATTTATATCCAGATAATCCGGATCTATAGAAGCAATTTTCTGCAATTCTTGAAGGCCTTCAAATTTATCGCCTCTGTTTAAATAAGCTCTTCCCAGGTGATAACGAATGAGCTTGTTCTGTTCATCCTGTTCAAACTTATCAGAAATTTTAAGGGCATTCTTCAATACCTGTATTGCTCCTGAAAAATCATAGGTACTGTAAAGAGATGCTCCCAATAATGTATAGGTTGCCAGGTCCATAATACTGGATGGTTCAAAACCGGAAAGCTGCGTAATTACTTCTTTATATTTTCCCATTTCCATTTTAAAATAAGTACTTAAATATGAAACCGAGGAGTTTTTGGGAAAAATAGATTCTGTCTGCTCCAGGGCAGAAATAGCTTCAGACCTCTTTCCATTTTCCCAGTAACTTATAGATACCAGCATTGTAGCACCGAGTAATTCGGGAAAAATACAGAAACTTGACGGAAGGTTCAGGTTAAGTTCAACATGAAAGGAAGGTAAATATTTCTTGAACTCTTTGCCAAGAGATTTCTGACATAATAAAACCTTTTGAAAACAACTGTTTGCTTTATCGAATTGCTCTGCTTCCAGAAGTATACAACCCATAAGGAAATAGGCATCACTGTATTGAGGATCTTTATTTAATACGTCTGTCAATCTAGTTAAAGCTTTTTGTGGTTTATTTTTAACTATGTATCTGCAGACATCTGCAAAATATCTCTCAGCAGTTCCTATGGTAATAGATTTCAATAAACCTATATCAAAAAGGTTTTTATCCTGGGATTCAAAAAATTCGATTTTACAGGCCAGACTTTTAGAAGGATTATATTTAAATACAGGCTTTCTGTAATAAAGTCCGGTAAGAGGTATATCTTTTGAAGTTTTTACCTTATCTTTATCTCCTGTTAAAAGATCCAGAGGAGAACTACCTTCTCCTCCGATTAATTTCGTAGGATCAATTCTCTTCAAGAGTTCCCAGTCCATATAGCCACCTATCCCTGGAAGGATGGATTTCCATCCTTCCAGGTTAATTTATTATGAAATTACGAATACAAATTCTGTCTGTCCTAATTGAATACGATCACCATTGCTGAGTGCCTGCTGAATTCCAGGATTTAAGCGAGGCCCTTCATTTAAAAATGTACCGTTGGAACTGCCTAAATCTTCTACTAAATATTGTTCCCCCTGTCTTATTATCTGAAGATGCCTCCTGGAAACATAGGAATCCGTATCAACTTCAGTAAGATCAAGATCAGGGAAGATATTATCTGCCGGGCTCTGCCTGCCGGCAATCATAACATCTGCTGTAAGGGGAAACTCTCTTTGAGTTTTCTTTTCAATTAACTTAGCTACCGGTCTACCGGGGACTACCGGGGTTACAGGTGGAGATGGTTGTCCAGAAACAACGGGAGATGGGATCGCCGCTTCTACCGGCGCAGCTCCGCTCAGAGATGCTCCGCAATCTGAACAAAAGGCTTCACCTAAATTATTTTCAAACCCACATGCCTGGCATGTAAGTTTTCCTCCTACTACAGGTGTAGGTGTGACTGCCACAGGAGGAGGAGCAACAGGTTGTGAGGCTGCTACAGGTGCTGCTCCGGCAGCTGGCAACTTGGAACCACAGTCATCACAATAGGCAGAACCTTCTAAATTATCAACTCCACATACAGGGCATTTCATAAATCTCTTTCCTCCTTAAAAAATATTTTAATAAAAATAAAAATTCCTATATAGGTGGCAAAAACGCATCATCTAACATTTGAGTTAATTTTCTTGTACCATATTCCAGTTTCTTGGTACCTGCAACAGATGTATTTACTCCCTGTTCTATATTTTTGGCTTCTTCAAGGAAGGTAGTAGCCAGATCCTTCTGACCTCTATCTAACAGAGTAGTTGCTGCAGTTTTCAAAAGCTGGGTAGCTTTTGCATGTTCACCAATCTGTGCCAGTTCTAATGCTCTTGTCTGTTGTCTGAATACACTTACCAGATCTACCAGATTCATTACATAACTATCTACCATACCGGTAAGACTGTAATCAGATGTATAGGCTATTACAATATCCTGAGCAATCTGTTTCCCCTTCTCCCCTTTCATGATTATATCATATTCAAGCGAAGCCTGGGCAATTCTGTAGGAACCTGCCTGGCGGGATGGTAATATCAACTCATACAATATAGATTGAGGTTCATCTTTCTGTAAGTCACTCATTTTTACAGAGTAAACCTGGTTTATAGCCTGAGGAGAACCCAGATCACTTATAAGAGGTTTAACCTTATATGCTCTCTTTACCTGAACATTTCTACTGAGTTTCAGGTGTAATGTCGGGTTCTGTACAACTACAGACTGTACACCTTTTAATTCCTGAGCAAAAATATTAGGAATATCACTCGGGACATCTATATAATAGGACTTACCTCCCGTAGTATCTGCAATATCCATCATTAATTTTTGATTAAAATCATTACCTACACCAAGAGTAGAGAACGAAATACCCTTTGCTGCCTCTTCTCTGCATTTCTTTAAACACTTACTCTCAGCTACAGTAAGTCCGTCAGAAAGTAATATAACATGATTTTTACGATTGGGAGAGTAATTTTTCATTACTTCATCACATGCAGCAACTATACCTTTAAACATATGAGTTCCGCCGCCAACACTTACATTATCAATTCTCTGTACAGTATTTTTTACTCCGCCTTTATCAAATATCTGCTGGCTCGGAACAACCACTCTTGCACGGTCCGCAAAAGCCACTATACTGGATATATCATCAGAACGTAACTGGTCTATAACATATATAACAGCTTTTTTCACATATTCAAGTTTTTCTTGAGCGTACATTGAACCGCTTTTATCAAGAACTAAAGACAAATTAAGAGGTACGTGCCCTAATGAAGATTGTGCCACTGGCATAACATCCACTAGAAGATAAACCAGCTTATCTTCACTGGTGACCTGAATATAACTATAGCTGAGGGTGCTTTTTAAATTAACCTCACTGCCTGGGGTCACCTACTCATCACATCCTTTCACAGATAATAATCAATTAGATTCTATGGAAACCAGCTGGAAAATAATTACTGTAATATTATCTTTTCCACCTCGTTCATTTGCCAGATCTATTAATTTTGCAGTAGTTTTATCAAAGTCTTTAGATCTGCTTACCAGTTTATGCAATTCTTCATTGCTGAAATAATCCCATAAACCATCGCAACATATTAAAACTATATCGCCCGGTTCCATTTTTTCTTCATAGCTATCAACTTCTACCTGAGGATTGGTTCCCAGTGCCCTGTATATAAGGTTTTTCTGAGGCGAATTTTTTGCTTCCTCCGGTGTAAGTTGTCCCATTTTCAAAAGACGTCCTATAAGGGAATGATCTTCTGTTATCTGCCTTATCTCTTTACTATTCATAATATATGCCCTTGTATCTCCTACATGGGCTATAAGAAGTCTGTTCCCTATAAGTAGAGCTGATGTTATAGTGGATCCCATTCCCTTTCTGGATTGTTCCTGCTGTGAATAATTATATATTTCTGTATTGGCATATTCAACAGCACGGGCAAGTATATTACTATCCAGAGGAAAAGGACAATTTCTATCAAGAAGAAGCTTTGAAACATTGGCAGATACGTGACGGATCGCCATAGAACTTGCAACTTCTCCATCTGCCACTCCCCCCATACCATCGGCAACTATAAATAAAAGCGGCTGAGTATATTGAGAACATTCGTTCATAGTAAGCTGCATACTGAGCATACTATCCTGGTTTATTTCCCTTACTTTCCCCACATTGGTTTTCATGGAACCACGAATACGTATATATGCCCCTTTTTCTATATAATTTACAGGAGGTGTTTCCAGAACTGCAATTAACTCTTCTTCTAATTCGTGAGCACTCTGATGTCTTTTTTCCTGAGTTCCTGAAAGAGACTTTAATAGAAGCTTTTCTAAACCAGGATAAGAGGTTTTCACACCTATATCTTTAAAAGACGGAAAAGTCATATATGGCCCCTGCTGATCAACACCTGGTTTGTAACGTGTTAAAAGTCTGTACATAATCGAGGCAAGGGAATAAAGATCAGACGTTTCATTAACAGAAACCTGTCCGATACCAAACCCTTCTGGAGCAGTAAAACCGTGGTTTACCATTATATCAATATTAGCTTCTGTTTTTAATCTAGCCCTTTCAAAACCTGCAATTTTTACTTCCATATCAGGATTTATAAGTATTGTAACTGTTTGTAGATTTCTATGTATAATACCATGTTCATGAATATAAGCGATAGCATTACACAGAGCTATACCCCACTTCATAACCTGTACTTCATCAGGTTTGAAATCTTCCTGTGAAAGTTTATCGAAGAAACTCTCCGTAGAAAAGAACTCTTCTACAAGATAAGACCTGCCTTTATCCTGAAAATAATCTAATATTTTAATTAAATTCTTATGGTCGAAATTTTTTACCAGTTCAAAAATACGTCCAAAGGGATCTTCCTCTAAAGGAACTGTAACCTTCGGTATTTCCTCACTTTCTACATCTACAACAGAAGGTCTGGGTCTAAATTCATGTTCTAAAATTAAAACGTCTTTATTTGCTTTTTTATCGACAGCTCTATATTTATTTATAACTCCTTTTTCTAATAAAGATACTACCTCATAGGTATCCTTCAAAATATTGCCTTCTTCTTTAGGTAATAAATTAATAACATTCTCCGTAACAACACTGTCTTGTTTAAGATTTGCACCACAGTCATCACAGAAAACACTTCCATCGAGATTTTCCGTTCCGCAATCAGGACATTTCAAATAATTATACCCGGCTAAATTTTGCTACCAGACCATTTTTAGGTCCTAGCCCTTGTTAGCAAATCTAAAACCAGGCAAACACCCCCCCTGTTAATAAATTTAAGGGCTTCATAAAAATACATTTTAACATATTTCAAATATAATTAAAAGATCTTTTTTATATTTCAGAGTGGACAGTAAAATTATGCTTTAGAATCTGCAAAACTCTCCACCCGGTTTCTTTATGACTATCCCTGCCTGAAAAGTAAAAAGTAACACTTTTCCCCCGGTAAGGATTATCCGCATCAAAAGCCATCAGGTAAGACCTGATAGCCTCTCTACGAAACCCCCTGGCATTAATAGCTTCTTTCAATAAGATAAGAGTATCATATACCTGTATTGCTCGCAGGGTTATACTATCAGAAAACACCTCCCTGTATTTTTTTACAAAACCTTCTTCATCTTTTAATAGAGGACAGAGGCATAAAAGGCCTTCCGTTACATCATTTTCTTTTGATATTAGCTGACCGGACATAGCCCAGTGTCCTGTAACAAAAATAACATCCTTATCTTTCTTTCTTATTTCTGTGGCAAGTTGCTTTATCAGATAAGGTGAAGAAAAAAACAAAATCACTTCCGGTTTGCTTATGGCCAGACTATCTAATATTCTATTTATTTCTTTTTGTTCCCTTATACTATCCTCTCTGACCAGGACATCATTTATTATAGTTCGTTCTTTTGATAAAATTTCCTCTTTAAAAATATAATTTAACTCGAAAAAATACGGGTTTTGAATGTCATAAATAGTAGCAATTTTCTTTTTATTCAGTTTTCCATATATCAATTTGTATATAGCTTTTAACTCACTTCTTATATCAGGAGATAATCCAAATGTAAAAGGTCTATCCTTCTGATTATTTATCATAGATAAACAGGGAGTAAACTGTAGCATACCTGAAGTTTTGAACAGAGGTGCGACAGACATATAAACATTATAATCATCAGGACCAATAAATGCTGTAAAATTATCTGATTTTATACGACTCATACTATTAAATGCCAGATTTACATCAGAAAAATCATTTATTATATCCACTTTTAACATTTTACCTCTTACACCTAAATTAGAATTTATTTCTTTCTGGGCAAGGAAAGCACCTTTCATCATATCCTCTCCGTCGTAAGTATATTTACCTTTCCCGGATACTATTAAACCTAAAGAAAATTTATCATTACCCTGAACAGCAAGTTCTATATTGGATTTAATTATCATAGCTTCTGGATCAGCAGGAAAATTTTTTAGAGATTCATTTATAAGACCGGTTGCTTCCGAAAAATTTCCGTCGTTATACTTGCTCAGAGCCTGTTCTTTTAGATTTAAAGTCTCCACAGCAGGGGAAGGTGTCACTTCAGGAAGAGATACTGAATGAAAACTTGGTATAAAAGACAAATATTTTATAGCCCATGGAGGTTTTAAATAATATAATAGAACAGGTAAGGAAATAAACAAAATAATAATAAAAGTAGTAGCAAGAAGAGATTTTTTCTTTTTAGCTCTATAAGGAATTTTTTTCTCCTGTTTTTCATCACCTTTATCTAGCTTTTCTTCATTTGAATCTTTACCGGCTTCTTTAATTTTATCTTTGCTGACCTCTGAATCTTTACTGGCTTCTTTTTTTTCTATAACATTTTCCCCTGGTTTCCCGGGATGAGAATATTGAACATCCTGGGGTTTCCCATGACCGGGAAGTCTTTCCATTTCTACCGCACTGATTGCAATAGTCGGCGGCTGAACAGATACAGGAAGTTGAGGTGCCTGAGGCATTTGTCTGGATTTTCTTAATTTTTCATCATAAAGAGATTTTAAATCTCTTTTTAACTCACTGACTTTTTGATATCTTCTTATAGCTTCAAACTGGGTAGATCTCTGTATTATTCTTTCAAGTTCAATAGACACATCTTTATTCATTGTTCTTACCAGTGGGATTTTGAATGGATTATCTGCTTCGGCAGGATCTCTTTTGGTAAGCAGTTGATGTAATGTTACTCCAAGAGAATAAATATCAGATCTCTCATCAGTCTGACCTTCACCGAACTGTTCGGGAGGAGCGTAGCCCAGTGACCCCATCTGAATTGTATCTTTCTTCTTACCTGGCTGAAAAAATCTGGCAATTCCAAAATCGATTAACTTTATATTGCCTTCAGGAGTAACGATAATATTGGATGGTTTTAAATCTCTGTATATAATGGGGTGAGGTTTTTGAATATGCAGAAAATACAGGGCAGTCGCTATCTGAGTTCCCCACTTCAAAACAAGTTCTTCAGAGAAAGGAGTTGCGCTTCTGTCAAGCAACTTCCCGAGATCCTCGCCTTCAATAAATTCCATTACCAGATAATAATTTCCATTTTCTTTAAAATATTCTTTTACCGTCGGTAAATTAAGGTGATTTAACCTGGATAAAATTTCTGCTTCCATTTCAAAATGTTTTGTAGCTTTTTCCTGCATTTCTGCCTGAATCTGAGTTAATCTCATTTCCTTTAATGCCCATTTTTTATTACTCTCTTTGACCTCAGCACACAGGTATATAGAGCCCATGCCACCATTACCAATGACTTTAATAACTTTGTATTCTCCCTTTATTATATCTCCTGCCGAAAGCATAATTGTTCACCTCACCCTGCCAGGCTGGCATGCAATACTCCTTTTGCTATTACAAAATCTCCCACAAAAAAGTCCGTAATTTCATCAACCATTATTTCAATATCCAGAAGACTTTCTATCAAAAAATTATATTCGTTAAACTTTCGCTTAACTTTACCACCTATAATAATAACACAATCATCCGTTTCAAGTAAATCAAAGAAAAAATCTCTGTATTCAGTCTTTGTTATTTCTCCATGTTTCACATAGAGATCAACGATACAATGGGTTTCTTCTATAAATAAATCATCTGTTTCACACCTTAATGATAAACCTTCTATTTTAAGTGTGACTTCTCCTTCCTGCAACATATTATATTCTTCTGCTTTTTCTACTCTGGCAAAATAAGACATTTTTTTCAGTCGTGACGCGTGACGGATGACGGTGGACGCGAAATAATATAAAGTATATTCATAATGGTATATATTTACCTCCATGGATTTTTACAACTATCCAGTTGCCGGATTCTCTATGTTCCGTAAAATTTATTTCTCCTGTTAATCCTCTGAACCTTTTACCTTTACTCCCTATCTCTGAAAGATTTTTTTGAAGACTATTTCTGTCTATAGAATCATCTAAGGCACAGGATATTAATTTTATACTATCATATGCCTGGGCTGCTATGGGATTGGGAGTACCTCCGCCAAAAAGTTTTCTAAAATCCTTTACAAATGTATCATTGGAAGAAATATCAGGATGAAAAAATGTTGTACAGATAAAGCCATCAACATATTCTTTTCCCTGATTTATCATTCTCTGTGTATAAAGTGCATCTCCACCCATTATATAACCCTTAAATCCTTTTTCTCTGAGTTGCTTTATAATAGACAGAGCCTGAACATCATAACCTGCTATAAACACTAAATCGGGAGATTTATTTATTATATTCAATACCTGTAACGTAAAGTCACTATCATTAAAACTGTAGTTTTCCTGGCAAACAATATTCAGATTATTCAAAGAATATTTTTTTACAAAAGAGGATAAACTGTTTGAATAAGGCTCATATAAATTACACATAATGGCAATATTTTTTACTTTTAACTTATTCATAGCAATATCTACAAGAGTTCTTGCCTGTGACATATCACTTCCGCATGTTCTGAAAATGTAGGGACCAATATTTGATATCACCGGGTTTGTAGATATGGGAGATATATCAGGAAGTTTACCTTCATTATAAATTTTGCCTGCTGCAAGTGTACAGGAACTTCTCCCATGACCTATTACTATTGAAATTTTATTATCTTCTACGAAACTACGAGCTATTTCCCTGGCTTTATCAGGATTGGAATTATCATCTTTTATTACTATAACAAATTTTATATTTCTTTCAGCGGAATTTATTTCTCTGATTCCCATTGCGATACCCTGCATTACAGCCTGACCGACCTGGCTGTCATCACCTGTAATAGATATTCCAAGTCCTATATATAATTTCTTGCTTTCTCCCATTAAAATATAACTGTTCGAAAGATATATACTTGCTTCTCCGTCTCCGGGGTAATTTAACAGATGTCTTTTAAAGAGAGAAATAGCTCTGGAATAGTCTCTCAGATTATAATAATAAATTGCTCTCTTTTTTAATTCTTCCGGTTCAATAGGTAGTAATTCATTCTGTACCGAATTTTTATTATCACCGGCTCCGGAAACAGACAATATGCCGGTTAAACGAACTGCATTTATTATAACAATCATTATAATACTGAGTAAAAATAATAGAAGAAAAGAGGATTTAAAAAAAAATCTATCTTCAGAACGTCTCGCTACATATCCGTTCATATGAGAATCGTGATGCGTGATGGGTGATGCGTGATGCGAGCACAGTTCCTCATTCTTCGTCTTACCCGAACGGTAATGGCTGTTAACAGGTAATTCATCTCCGGTAAAACCTTCTTCCATAAATTCTTCTATTGACTGGCAGGAAAGATCTTTATTTACTCTTTCCGGTATTCTTTCCTCTTCCTCTGTTTTGCCGGTTTCAGTAATCAGAATGGAATTACCTTTAAACATATTCTTTCCCGGAGACAGAGCAGTTAAAATATCTTCCACGCATGTGTAGCTTTCAGGTTCTAAAATATCTTTACCTGATGAGAGAAGATAGGAAAACATCTTGCCTGTTAATATAACGTCATGGTCAATTCTTTTTTTATAAATAGTCTCAAGAAATTTTGTTGTATATATTTTATTAACAGTACTTTCTTCAGATATAGAATAATCTAAAAATTTTACCATACCCATAGAATCAATAAAGATATTTTCAGGCTTGAATTCAATAGAAATATTAAAGATAGGATGTTTCTGGAAATAAATAGAAGTTTGAACCATCTGGAAAATAAATTCTTTTACAGATTCTTCGTCAGAAAAATATCCTGATGAATTATTAACCATAGAGGCCAGGCTTTTACCATAAATATATGCAAATACAAAATAACATTTCTCATCACATGTGAAAAAATCTACAAGAGAAGGTAAAGATATATAATCTATCTGGGCCATAATCCCTGCTCTAACCTGAAGTTCCCTGTGAAATTGTTCTTTTTGCTCTTCTTTTACATGTTGCGAAAAAATTTCTTTTATAATCCACTGTTTACCGGGCAAATTGAGGTCAACTGCCGTATAAACGGCTTTCTTTACACCCACTTTTATTATTTCCAGAATTTTATAGCGATTATTTAATATTTGACCTTTCTCCAGCAATCTCTGTTAACTCCTTTATATAGATATAACACCTACTGGCTGGAACATATGATTTTTAATATTTATAAGAAGCATATCTTTTTGAACTGAGCCTGTTTTATCAAAGGCAGTAACGCCTGTAACTCCTATAAAAGGAGGTCTTTCCACTCCAAGAGAGGATAAATAACTTTTAATATCTTCCCTTTTTATACCGCCTTCTGAAATAGCTTTACTCATTAACAATGTAGCATCATAGGAAAGTGCATTTAACTGATCCGGTTTAATGCCGCCAAAATTATCCTTAAAAAGTTTAATAAATTTTTCAGCATTTACATCATTTGTTCCTGTATTAAAAAGAGTGGCGAAGGTTATTCCCTGTAACGTTTCTTCTCCGGGATCTATTAAAAATATCTGAGAACCTGCAACGAGATACCTGGCAGAAATATGGTTTTTCTTTAGTATATTACATACCGATTTTATATGTTTTATTT
>JAKPQU010000560.1 GCA_029555925.1 Bacillota bacterium | reverse complement strand
AATATATAAGTGTAATTAATAATGTAAACAATTATGAAAACAATTATAGGAGGATATAATAATGGAAGGAAAAACACCGGTAAATGAAAGCCTGGAAACTTTATTCAGCCATCTGGAAAAATTCCTGAAAACAGAAACAGTCATCGGAGAACCAATAGTTGTCGGAGAAACAACGCTGATTCCGATTATTACAGTGGCCTTTGGCTGCGGCGGCGGAGGCGGCGGCGGAAAGGATGAAAAAGGCAACGACGGAATGGGAACAGGCGTGGGCGTTGGTGCCAAAATATCCCCGGATGCCGTAATAGTCATCAGGGAAGACTCTGTCACAATGCTTCCCGTGAAGAGCAGATCAAACCTTGAGAAGCTTGTAGGCATGGTTCCCGAGATAGTAAAGAAAATCAAGCTCAAGAAGGAAGAAAAAAGCTGCTGTGCAGAAGAAAAAAGCGAATAATTGGAAGGCTAATAACGTCAACCACCGAATTTGGTTGGCGTTTTTTTATGCCGCTTGTTCACACTTTTTTCATTAAGGTCAGAGATTAAGCGACAAATTATTTATATAATAATAATGGCATTTTATATAAATAGTAGAAAAAATGTAATAAATTATATAAAATAGTAAATAAAGACTATATAAAAACAACTTTTGGCAGGTTGCTTTTTTATTTTCTGGGCTTTTAGAAGTACAGGACGGATAGCATACACAAATAAAAGAATAGAGGTATTTTTCATAATAATCCAAGGGGGGCTGATTTATGGTCGGAAATGAACAAAAGAAACGGTTATCTGGTATTTTATCACTAATATTAGTTATTCAGTTATGCTTTGGACCCATCGGAATATTTGAAGGAGGAGTTTATGCAGATAAAAAGAACGGGAATGAACCTGATATTCCGGAAAATGTAATAGTATCGGCAACCACCGATACGATTTTTGTAGAGTGGGATCAAGCACACAAAGCCGACAGCTATGAAATACTGATAGGCTCTGAACTGGTGGAAGGCATAAGAGATTGCAGCTACATATTTGAGGATTTGACTCCGGATACTGAATATAGCCTTAGAGTAAGGGCAGTTGGCAAGAAATCAAAAAGTGACTGGAGCGAAGAAGTAATAATCAGGACAAGCATTGAGCAGGATATGCAGGGTACTATTCCGGAGGGCGAAGAAGTGCCTGAAGAAGGAACAGCTGAAGAAGGAACGCTTGAAGAAGAAGTGCCTGAAGAAGGAACAGCTGAAGAAGG
>JAKPQU010000549.1 GCA_029555925.1 Bacillota bacterium | reverse complement strand
AACCGCGAAGAAAATGAAAAGTACAGGGATAAGCTCCTGAGGATAATACCTGAAGCTAAAGCCAGTGATACAGCTCTTTATGGCAGAACAATGAATAACAAGATAGTTATATTTAATTCTCAGGACACTTCCCTTATAGGCAAATTTGCCGATATAAAAATAAAAAGAATAACCGCTGGACCACTTTACGGTGAAATGACAAAAAATGAAAATGATGCGGGATTTGATATTCAAAATGATCCTACATTTATGATATAAATTAAAAATGCCTGCAAAATTAAACTGCAGGCATTTTTCTTCCGATAAAGTATAACAGGTATGATATAATTTATCTGATTCGACACAGAAAGTTTGTGAAATTGGGAGGAAGTATGCAATTTTTTCAGTTCATGCAGGTATATATTGTTTCGATAGGCGTCCTTGCAGTAATCCTTTTTAAAATTATTTGTGAAAGAGATTACGACCAGTTTCAAAACAAACTTTTTGCAACAATTGCTGCAATTACCATAAATGTACTTATTGTTGAGGCTTTGGGCTGGTGGCTGGATGGCATGGCTGGCAGTAGTGCAAGATTATTTTTAATTCTGGATACTGTCATACTGATGATAATTACCCTTTATCCCGGAATACTGTGGATAATGTATCTTGACTATCAGCTTCATCATAACAAAAAAGAACTAAAAAGATATGGATCTGGTTTTCTCCAGCAATAGCATATATAACCACTCTTTCGCTGACCGCTCCGGTCAACGGATTGCTTTTTTATGTGGATGAGATGAACAGATATCACAGAGGAAGTTGGTACTGGCAGGCAGAGCTTTTATACTTTGACTTTTTCCTTATAGGACTAATGATGATTGTATTTAATAAGAAAAAAATCCCTAAAAGCGATTTTTATACGCTGATTACGTTTCCTCTGATCCCATTTATAGGTACCCTTATCCAAATGCTTTTTTACGGTATGGCGCTTGCATGGAACAGCGTTTCGATATCATTACTCATTATATATATTAACATCCAGAGTAGGGCAATAAATTCTGATTATCTTACAGGACTTTACAACAGAAGAAGATTCGAAAATTACTTTGAAGATATATCACGAATTGCTTTTAACAGAAAATTTCTCCTTCTTATGCTTGATGTAGATAATTTTAAGCGCATTAACGATAAATGGGGCCACAGAATGGGAGACAGAGCCCTTGAAAGATGTGCTGTAATACTTAAAAAATGTTTCCACAATGACGATTTTATAGCACGCTACGGGGGAGATGAGTTCGTAGTATTACTCGAAATAAAAAACGAAGAAGATATCGAAGCTATAATCAGAAGACTTAAAAGCATGACCACTAAGTATCCGCCTACCGAAAATCAACCATTTGAAATAAGTTTCAGTATAGGACATGCAATATATCCAAAAGAATCGACTGATCCGAAAAAACTATTTCAGATAGCCGATTCCAGAATGTATGAAGAAAAAAGAAAACTGTACCTGAGAATCAAAGAAAATTAAAAACACCTGAAGGTCACTCCGCCTCTTTTAGAAAAGGGAACAGCAGAGAACTTTTCTTCAGAAAAACAAAGATTCAGGTCGTTTATAAACCCAAGCTTCTTAAGTGCAAGGGCGTGTGATGATTTCTCTATTATCTGTGAAGCTGTAAGTCCGGCAAGAGCAAGACATATGTTTGAA
>JAKPQU010000542.1 GCA_029555925.1 Bacillota bacterium | reverse complement strand
ATTGCCAAATGCTGCAATCCCGTGCCCGGAGATAAAATAGTGGGATATATTACAAGAGGTAAAGGTATTTCTGTGCATCGTGATGACTGCAATAATGTTATTATGCTGAAACAAAATGATGAGCCAAGATTCATAGAAGTTAACTGGGACAGCTATGCGGCATATAAGTTCAATGCTGAAATACAGATTGAAGCAATAGACAGGACCAAGCTTTTAAGAGATATAACCAATGTCATAAGCGAATATGACCTTAATATAATAAATGCAAGCACTCTGCGGTCAAACAGAGCAGGCAATGTCAAGTTCAGGTTCATAATAGAAATAAGCAATAAATACATATTAAAAGATATAATCAATAATTTGAGGCAGATTAATTCAGTTTATGATGTATACAGAGTCCTGCCTGGAAAGAAGGAATCTTGAAAGTAAAAAAACTGATCCTTGGTTTTTACAGCGTTAACTGTTATGTGGTGACTCTTCGGGCAGAAGACGAGGATTTCTGTTTTATTATAGACCCGGGAGCAGATTTTAACTCTATAAAAGAATATTTGACAAGTGAAAAAATTTACCCTGAATTTATACTTAATTCCCATGGGCATTACGACCATATAGCCGCAGTTCCGGAACTGCAGGATTACTACGAGATACCTTTTTATATTAATGAAGATGAAGAGCCTTTACTGAAAGATCCTGAAAAAAACATGTCTTCTCTTTTAGGGTCAAATACATTATTATTGAAAACTTACACATTAATAGATAAAAATGTGGAGAGAAATTTAAACAGGATGGGAATAATCATACACAAAACACCGGGACACACCCCCGGCAGCATATCAATTGAAGCTGGCGATAATCTTTTTACAGGAGACCTTCTTTTCAGGGGAGGCGCGGGGAGGACAGATCTTCCGGGCGGAGATCAGTCTTTACTCATTAAATCCCTTGCAGCGGTCAAGTCTCTTGATAAAAACTTTATTATAAACCCTGGTCATGGCGCAACAACCACGCTTGAAAATGAAATAAATAATAATTTCTATATGAGCAATGAGTTTTTAAAAGGCGGTGGACAATGGTTCTGAGCTCTCCGAGGGGCACAAATGATGTATTTGGTGAGGATATAAAATATAGAGATTTTATAATAAATTCAGCAAAGGACCTTTTCAGGCTGTTCAATTATTCAGAGATCATAACTCCAGCATTTGAACATACAGAAATATTTGACAGGGGTATCGGTAAAAGCACTGATATTGTCAAAAAGGAAATGTACACTTTTACTGATAAAAAAGGCCGCTCACTGACACTGAGGCCGGAAGGTACCGCTTCTGTAGTAAGAGCGATTATTGAACATAAAATGTATTCTGAGAAGATACCGGTAAAACTTTTTTACATAGGCAATATGTTCCGATATGAGAGACCGCAGAAGGGCAGGATGCGTGAATTCTCACAGTTGGGTGTTGAAGCTGCAGGAGTTGCAGAGCCTTTTATTGACGCGGAAGTAATCTGGATTCTCAACTCAATATTTGACAGGATAGGATTCAGAAATTTAAAGTTGATGATAAACAGCGTGGGCTGTGAAAAGTGCAGGAGAGACTATATCAGGGTCTTTAAATCATACATTAAACCGGAAGTTGAATCTTTTTGTCCAGACTGCAAAGTAAGATATGATACAAATCCGCTTCGAATCTTTGACTGTAAAGTTGAGCAGTGTAAAAAGATTATCGAAGGCTCACCAAAAATATACCAGCATATATGTGCCGGCTGCAGGGAGCATATATTAAAGGTATGCCATTACCTGGAAAAGATGGGAATTAATTATTTCATAAAAGAAGAGCTTGTAAGAGGTTTTGATTATTATACAGGAACCATATTTGAAATAATATCAGACGATCTCGAAAGCGTGCAGAATGCGCTTGGCGGAGGCGGAAGGTATGACAATCTTATTGCGCAATTCGGAGGTCCGCCCATGCCTTCCATTGGTTTTGCGATTGGCATTGACAGGACCATTCTTCTGATGCGGCAGCTGAACATAAAATATTTGACAAAAGAATTAAAAAGTGCGGCATATATAGCGCTTTTATCAGACAAATTTTATGACACAGGCCTGAAAGTCACAAAGTTGTTGCGTGAAAATAATATACCATGCGATATTTCTTATAAGGTAAGGCCACTTTCAAGCCAAATAAAAACAGCTGTCAGGGATGGTTTTTCACACTTTATTGCAATAGGTGATGATGAAATCAAAACTGGGATCTTTAATGTAAAAAATCTGGAAAAACATACTCAATTCAAGTTAAATATCAATGACAGCAGTAAAAATATATCAGCAGTTTTCAGGAGCAGCTTATAAATGAACGATAAATATGAATATATAAAAAATATTGATTTTACCAGGTTTAAAACCGGGTTAAGAACAGTACTATGTGGAGAGCTGAGAAATGACTCTGTGGGAACAGACATTAAAGTCTGCGGATGGGTAAACAGGAGAAGGGACCATGGAAAACTCATTTTTATAGATCTCAGAGATTTTTCAGGAATAATCCAGGTAGTAACAGATTCAAATATTAATGAGGCAGTTTATAACATTGCAAAGGATATAAGGACAGAGTATATAGTAGCTGTTGAAGGAAAAGTATCTGCAAGAACTCCGGAGACAATTAACAGAGATCTCCCGACTGGTGAAATAGAAATAAAGGCAGACAAAATATCAGTGCTCAGCCGGTCAAAGACCCCGCCTTTTATGCTTGACAGCAGAGACAGGGTAGATGAAATGGCCAGATTAAAGTACAGGTATATAGACCTGCGCACTGCTGAGATGCAGAGTAATATAAGGCTGCGCCATGAAGTAACAACTCTTACAAGAAATTATTTAAATGAAAATGGCTTTATTGAAGTGGAGACACCTATTCTTGCAAAAAGCACGCCTGAAGGTGCGCGGGATTTTATTGTGCCCAGCAGGCTTAATACGGGAATGTTCTATGCCCTTCCACAGTCACCGC